>JAIPKF010000120.1 GCA_021733705.1 Chthoniobacterales bacterium | reverse complement strand
TCTCCTTAGAATTTTTTAATGGATTTTTTTCCATCGTGGTTTCTAGTTTTTCAGGATAAATCTGCCCCATATCGAAATGATTAGTACTTACTTTCAAAGTGGCTGAAGTATCGGATGTATGGGAGCGGAAAAGGTTTTTTGACTCTATTAAATTTGAGCCTTCAGGATAAATCTGCTCCATAGTGAGATCATCAGAATCTATTTCTGAAGTATATGAACTGCTGGAAAGTAAAGGGTTTTTTGTATCTAATATCTTTGAGTCTTCAGGATATAAATCTGCAATATTAGAGTGCAATGGATTCTTTGTGCTCTTCAGATCTGAGGGTATGAGATACCCTGGAAAAATTCTCGGTGTGCCTTTCACAATTTGTTGATGGACCTTTTGTCGATTTAATTTTTCCTCTATCTGCGCAACTAATCGCTTCACTTCTCCAGTAGAGCTTGAATCTTCAGTAACTGTTGTTCCTAAAAAGTCTCCGATTTTGCTTTTTGCGTGAGAGCCATGAGTTGTGAGTGAATCAGAAGCTGACACGCCAATGGGTGAAGAATGAGTAGCATCTTGATCTCTTGGTATACTTAAAAAGTCTCCGATTTTGCTTTTTGCGTGAGAGCCATGAGTTGTGAGTGAATCAGAAGCTGACACGCCAATGGGTGAAGAATGAGTAGCATCTTGATCTCTTGGTATACTAGGTTGCATAGGATTGTAAGGCTGTAGGATGATCGTTACATTGTTTTAAAATTCGATCAATGATCACAGAGGTTAACTGGGTATTTCATGCTAAATCTATTACGGCTTGTGTAAAGCTCATGATTACTGCGTTGGTCTCGAATTGTGATTTGGGCAGTGTGTACACACATAGGCGTCGTTAGATCTCATTGTTCGCCTCAACCCTATCCATCAACCTTCGCAGCCCCCTCGTCACGATCAGTTAGAAATATCCGGACTAGCCGAATGTTTAGTTTTTAGGATTCATTGCTTTTGCTATATTTAGCCTTCTTCCTTCTTTTATTTTTCCCTTTAAGGATGGGAGCTTCTCTGCATTTTCCAATAAAATACGAATAATAAATTGATAGTAAGCCTCCTCCTTTCTAGGTTCAAAAGGGTAACCCGTTGCTGTGGGATAATTTTCTTTTGGATAACGAGTCATTAAAAGTGCTAATGCTCCTGTGACATGCGGTGCTGCTTGAGAGGTTCCACTTACCATCTTATAAGAAGGACCATTCTTCTTATTAGACCATGCTGACAAAATATATTCTCCAGGAGCCGCAATATGAACTGCCTCCACTCCATAAAAGGAAAATGGTGCCAATTTATCATCTGCAGTAGTCGCAGCAACGACAACCATATTATCTAATTGGTATTTTAGAGGATATCTTGAGGGTTTGTTGGGTGTAAAAGATCTCAATTTTTGATTCACTGTATCAAGTGCGGTGTCATTTTCTAGTTTGTTGTATGGAAAAACAGAAGCATCATCAAGATTGCTTCCGAAACTTAACGGGTTAAATATTTCCTTACTAGTATCTTTTCCATTGCCAGCTGAGAGGACGATAATCACCCCTTTTCTTTGAGCCTCTAAAAGTGCATTTAGAACTTGAATAGAAGGTCGTGTTCCAAAAGAACCACTGTAATTAATGACGTTAGCACCATTTTCAACAGCGTAACGAAGAGATTTTAAAAAAGAGGCCTGATGACCTAAATCATTCCTTGAGTCCATACGAGATTGATCATTATCAAAGGCCTTGCAGATCATCAGTCTTACTGATTTTCCAGCAACCCCAAAAAATTTATTCCCACTGTAACCCCCAATGATTCCTGCCACATGTGACCCATGACCCACATCATCCGTAACATCATAATTCACATCATCGGTAACATCATGATCGATATCATGCGAAAGAGTGATGCCGTTGAATGAGTCGTAAATATTTTGATTCAGTGCTTGATGACTTGAATCTATTCCCGAATCAATAACAGCAACAATTACTCTCTTATCTGGGTTTTTTAGAGATAAGTTACACCATTCACTCTTTGCCTGAATTTTATTAAGATTCCATTGAATTTCACTGAAATCAGGTTTCTTATTTTTACCCTGAGAGTCGGCATCGAGATGAGCTATGTGATTACGCTCACAGCGAGCGCTTGGAAATTCTTCCCAAATCCTATTGTAAATTTCAGTAGAAATTTCTGCTAAGGAGCTCTCCTCAGAATATTCATAAACCAACTCATGGGGATTCCCTTGATAAAGCTTGAGTTTAAGGTGCGTGTCCTCAGGGTGGTGTAATTTTGAAATAAACTCAGGGTCGCGTAATTTTGGAATAAACTCAGGGTGACGTAATTTTGAAATAAAATCCTTAGCTGACATGCCCTCTGGGAGATCTAGCAATAGGTGATTAGCTATTGATTCTCCGAAATGTGTAATGACATAGCCTGTCTCTTTATCAATTGTTTCCTCCGTTCTAATATAGCGATGTTTATTATCTTGATAAATCCCCTTTGTTTTCAAAACACGTACCCGGGTGCGTTGATTTTCTTCAGGACCATCGTACTCGTAAGAACTGATAATAGTACTCTGAGGGTAATATTCCTCCTCTTCTTCTGATAAATGATCCGGGGATAAAGGATAAACATCTTTTTTCTCTACCTGTGCAACCTCACGTTCCTCGATGGAAGAGGCTTGGACGTCATTGGCATTTTCAAAAATGGAGCTCTCTTCATAAGGACGTTGAGTTGCCTTGGCAATTTCTTCATTTACTCTTTGGGCTTTCATAGAGGCTTCTTCTTGAAGTTGAGGAGCAAGCTCCCTCCATTCCTGGGGAGTAAGCTCTTTTTCAATAATTTCAGAGTGAGGTCGGAGCCCCGCATTAGCATCCTGCCTTATCTTATCTTCATCGGCCTCTTGAGCTTGTCTCCTAAGGGCCGCTCTAATTTCATCTGCGGTGAGATCTTTAATTTTATCTGCACTAAACTTTTCTCCACCTGGTAGTAATTTAACGAATTGAAGTTTTACGTCATTCCTTCTAAAATCTGCTTCTTGTGCATTGTGATAGATCTTCCATAGATTTTCACCTTCTGTCAAAATTCTCGTTTCATCGATCCTCTCCTGGAGCTCCTGACTCGATTCTTTCGATTGTTCCCGAGAACTCTCTGGAGAAAAAGTTTTTGAGCTCTTTTTTTGAGTACTAGAACCTTCACGTTGATTCAAAGAAAGATTCTTAAGTGTAGTGGTGAGTTCCTCCTCATCCCTCGATAATGAGGCTATGGGAGAAGGATTGGAGCTAGCCTTTTCAGATAGCATGGGGTGCTGAGGAGGAGGGGTCTGAGGATGTTGACGAAGCTCCGTCTCTCTATCTCGACCTTGGAGTGTGAATCTTCCACCCTCTTCGATAGCGATTTCAAGCACTGCAGACTCTAGGAGACACGTGATAATCTCATCGATTCCAGCCTCGACAACAGTCTCTTCTAATCCCGTTTGATGGATCTCTACTCCTGAAGAAATGAGATCAAAAGTAAGAATGTTAGATTGCAATGAGGGGTCGATCTTGATGTCAGAGGAGGAACCCAAAATTCGAGAATGGAGGCTAGGGGAGGAATCAGGATGACAACACCTGCTATAAAAAGTAGCCTCCTCCAAGCTGAGAGCTGCGAGGCATGCAGAAGAGCAATCCAGCGTGGGAATAAAATGATAGCAATAATCTTCAGGGGAACCTGTGCGTAGGATAGAATCACCGAGTATTTCAATAGCGTAGAGATTCCCGCAATAGCCTGATTCTTCAAAAGCGGAAGTTTGATTTAAAAATTGAGAATACCCTTGGATGTTTACAGATTCTCGTTCTTGGTTATTTACTTCATTTACCTGACTGAAGAGATGAGGGCTACCTAACCCAAGAAGGATGAGTGTTGCAATAAAAAGGCGAAATTTCATCGTCAGTAGGTAGTCTTTTATCTCTTTTTGAGTCAACTCATAAAATCGACACCTTATCAATTCTTGCTGTTCACTCCCTCCGCTAGTCTGTATGAATAAAAGAATGCGTCTTCTTATTGCTGGCACAGGGGCTAGTGGCTCTCTTTATCTTCAACGTCTCTTGCATCATTTAGATGGAAAAAGTCATGAACTCCACTTGGTTTTAAGTAGTTATGCTAAGCAAGTGATTCATCAAGAAATCGGTGCTTTGAAAATTCCTGACGGAACGCAGTGTCATCAAGAAAAATCGATGACCTCTTCATGTGCAAGTGGGTCTGCTCTTTTTGATGCAATGATTGTAATCCCTTGCTCCATGGGGACGGTTGGACGCATTGCTGCTGGAACAAGCGATTCTCTCATTATTCGTTCTGCCGATGTTTTTTTAAAAGAACGTCGCAAACTCATTCTTGTGGTTCGCGAAACCCCATGGAATCTGATTCAAGCTCGCAATATCGTGACAGTCATGGAGGCTGGAGCTACACTACTTCCAGCAATGCCCTCCTTTTACAGTCACCCAAAAACATTGGAAGCATTAGCAGATACTGTTGTTTTTAGGGTTCTCGATCAGCTTGGAATCCATCTAGAAGAGGCCTATCGTTGGGGGGATATTAATCAAGAATGACTCGAGAAACTTTTCTTGCTGCTCTTGCTGCATGGGTAGCTCGTATACTTTTTAAAACGCTGCGACTGAGTGTTGTTGATCATGATGGATTTTTATCTAATCCGCTTGCAGCACCATCGATTATTACTTTCTGGCACAATCGCATTCCAGCCATTGCGGTAGGGTTTTTAAGAAAATATCATCATCGCCATCGTAAGGGGGTCGTTGTTCTTACAAGTCCGAGCAAAGATGGAGATATTCTCTCGGGAGTGATGGCCCGTCTTGGGATGGGCTCGGTGCGTGGCTCTAGCTCACGCCGTGGCTCCACAGCACTTCGTGAACTCTCTGCAAAACTAGAAGCGGGTTATGATCTGGCTATCACACCAGATGGTCCTCGTGGCCCAAAATATTGCCTTGGACCTGGAGTTGTTTTTTTAGCGCAAAAGACAGGGGCTCCCATTTTACCTCTCCACGCTCGCTATCATCATGCTTTTCGATTGAAGACGTGGGATTCATTTCCCATTCCCTTTCCTTTTTCTAGAGTTGATATTATCCTAGATCCTTCTATTACCATTGATCCTTCCCTCTTAGACCTAGAACCAGAACGCCTCAAACTTGAACAAATTTTAAAAACAAACGCTCAACATTTCGATGATCCTTCTTGATGGAAAACAGACTGCTGCTTCTTTTGAAGTAGAAACACTACAACGTATCGCCCAACTTCAAAAACGTGGAATCACTCCTGGTCTTG
>JAIPKF010000119.1 GCA_021733705.1 Chthoniobacterales bacterium | reverse complement strand
AGCCACAATGACCGCCATGACAATAATGGCAAGACGTTCTTTTATACCGGGGTGATTTAAGAAATAAGTCACTACTGCTTGGGTGTCATCACTGCTGCCAAATAGGAGTTCAATGGTACCTTGGCTAGCCATGATTAGTGGGTAGGTAACAAGTAACCAAAGAAGTGATTTTTTGACCATTTTGAGTGGATAAGCTGGTACAAGGCCAAAAAGTTTTATGGGTGATAAATGCCGTAGTGAGAGAAAAGAACAGATTCCTCCCACCATTAAAAAATAGAGAGCCCCATTCAAGATAATTACAGAGAGGGTAATGTTTTGATCTTTACCTAAAGAAGTGATAATCAGACTCAAAAACCATACCGTTAAGAGCGATGCAACCAGAGCATCCCATAATGTAAAGGCTCCGGTTTTTAAAAGAGCTTTATGTGAAACACGAACGGCAAGCCATCCATAAAAAAATAATAAGGAAATTAAAAAGAGAGTTACTTCAATTCCTGTTGTGCCTGAGCAATAGAAATAGGTGCTTAAATGCTTCATCATTAGTAACTTAAGATATTTAGTTCGAATAGATAGACTAAAATAAAGAGTGGTTCTTCACTTATAGATTTATGCTCACAAAGACTCCAGCATCAAATTCAATCTATTCTGCCGTTTTACATATCAGTTCATTTTTATAGTAAAAAATAATGAAAATTGGAAGTTAACAGTGAAGTTAAAAAAGTTGTTAAGATGGCTCATTTAATTTTGAATCTCCAAGGTAATTCTCTTGTGAATAACTTGCGAATAAATGGGAATGAATCGTAGTAAAATTCTCTCTTTTCTAAGCTGGATTCTAAACCTGGCTTCTTTTATAGATAGAGCTTATGTCAAAAGTCGAACTGCGAGCAAATCTAGAGGAATTAGGGGTTTATCCGAGTAAAATGCTAGGTCAGAATTTTCTTTTGGATTCTAATTTAGCTCGAGCTATTGTAGCTGATGCTAATCCTCAAGAAGGAGATCATATTGTTGAAATTGGGCCCGGAATGGGAGCCCTCACTGAGCATATTGTTGCCTCTGCAGCTTCTCACATTACCCTTATTGAGCGAGATCATCGTTTTGTAGCAGCATTAAAACAACGTTATGAGAGCTCTCGTGTTCGTGTGATTAGTGCAGATGCAGCTAAAATTGATTTGAGAGAACTTTATGGTTATGGGCCGATAAAAGTTATCGGTAATCTTCCTTACAGTGCTTCCACAGCTATTATTGCTTGTTTCACAGAAGCTCTTTCACCCGCTTCCACTCTTGTTCTCATGCTGCAACACGAGGTTGCTAATAGGTTAGCTGCAGTTCCAGGTAATGACGATTACGGGGCCCTTACGATTTTGTTGGGACGTCGTTGGTGTGTGAAAAAAATACGTATTGTCCCTTCAGATGTTTTCTGGCCTCGGCCTAGAGTTGAATCGGCTGTGGTCAAAATATCACGGCGTCCTATCCAAGAAATTCCTCCATGCAACGAGGTTCTTTTTCGCAATATGGTTCGTCTCGGTTTTTCCTCACGACGTAAGCAACTCAGCTCCTTGCTAAATATTCCTGCATCACGATGGCTTGAAATTGCAACTTGTCTAAGGTATCCACCGAAGATTCGTGCCGAAAATCTCAATATTAAGGAGTGGTCCTTTTTGGTTAATCAAGTCAGCTCTATTACTTCGGAATCTAAGGAGGAGTTATTTGATGTTGTGGACGAAAATGATGCTGTTGTTAGCACGCACGAGCGACATTTTGTTCATGTGAATAAGTTGTTGCATCGTGCTGTTCATATTTGGATTTTTAATCGTTGTGGTGAACTTTTTCTTCAAAAGCGATCTTACTGGAAAGAAAATCATGCAGGTCTTTGGTGCTCGAGTGTTGCTGGACATGTCGGTGCTGGTGAAAGCTATTTTGAGGCAGCAAATCGGGAATTGCACGAAGAGCTGGGAGTGAATGTTCCACTCCAACCTTTCTATAGAATTCTGGCAAGTGAAGTAACCGGACAAGAGTTTGTGGAGTGTTTTGTTGGCATTGCGGAGGGTCCTTTTGTTTTAGATCCAGGGGAAATTGAAACAGGTGTCTTTTTTAATCCTGAGTTAATTCAACAATGGGTGAATGCTCATCCTGAAGAATTCACTCCGCTTTTTAAAATAGTTGCAAAGAAATTCTTAAGTGAGACAAAAAGGCTCATTAGTGATATGGAAAATGTGACATAATATCTCTTTTTGATATTTTAAAAGAATTCAACATCACTCTCTATTTTTTATTACTCTCATTAAAAACGAGTTAAAGAAGAGAAGTAATCTGGCATGAGATATGCTACTATTCCGGCATGTCTACTAATTCACGAAAAATACTAGGAATTGACTTAGGAACAACGAACTCCTGCATGTCTGTGATGGAGGGTTCTGAGCCTGTAGTCCTCGAAAATTCAGAAGGTGCTCCCACCACTCCTTCTGTAGTTGCTTTTACTAAGAGTGGTGAACGTCTTGTTGGACAAGCAGCAAAACGCCAAGCAATCACCAATGCGACAAACACGATTGCTTCTGTAAAACGTTTTATGGGAATGCGGTTTGATGAAGTACGCGGTGAACAAGATCGCGTTCCCTACAAATTAGTCAAAGCTGCTAATGGTGATGTTCATATTCAAGTTGAAGTAGAAGGGAAGCCTAAAACTTATTCTCCACCGGAAATCTCTGCAATGATTCTTGCTAAATTGAAAGCAGATGCGGAAGCAAAACTCGGTGAAAAAATTACACAAGCCGTAATCACAGTGCCAGCTTATTTCAACGATTCACAGCGTAACGCAACGAAAGATGCCGGTAAGATTGCTGGTCTTGAGGTTCTTCGTATTATCAATGAACCAACTGCGGCCTCTTTGGCATACGGTCTTGAAAAAGAGAAAGATGAGAAAATTGCAGTATATGATCTTGGTGGTGGCACATTTGATATCTCTGCACTCGAATTGGGTGAAGGTGTATTCGAAGTTCGCGGAACAAATGGTGATACTCATTTGGGCGGTGATGATTGGGATTATCGAATCATGGATTGGATTATCAAAGAATTCCAAAATGAATCTTCTATTGATCTCACGAAACAGCCTGATGCAGTTCAACGCATTAAAGAAGAAGCCGAAAAAGCGAAAATTGCACTCTCTTCAACTCAAGAGTATGAGGTCAACTTGCCTTTTGTTACAGCTGATACAACAGGCCCAAAACATATTCAGAAAAAATTGACTCGTTCCAAACTAGAGCAGCTCACTGACGACTTATTCCAAAGAACAATTAAACCAGTGAAAGATTGTTTGAAAGATGCAGGTTGGAATACTGGAGATATCAGCGAATTGGTTCTTGTCGGTGGTATGACAAGAATGCCCAAAGTCATTGATACAGCTCGTTCTCTTATAGGTAAAGAGCCACACAAAGGGGTAAATCCTGACGAGGTTGTCGCTATCGGTGCGGCTATTCAAGGTGGGGTCCTTCGTGGTGATGTGAAAGATGTATTGCTGCTTGATGTCACACCGTTGACACTTTCTATCGAGACAGCAGGTGGTGTTGCAACAGCAATGATTCCTCGTAATACAACGATTCCAACCAAGAAATCTCAGACCTTCTCCACCTACAGTGATAATCAACCAGGTGTAGAAATTAAAGTACTTCAAGGAGAGCGCCCTCTTGCCCGAGATAATAAGCAGCTTGGCGTCTTTCATCTTGATGGAATTCCACCAGCACCTCGTGGAGTACCACAAATCGAAGTCTCATTTGATATAGATGCAAATGGAATTCTTCATGTAACAGCAAAGGATCTTGGTAGTGGCAAGGAACAAAAAATTTCCATTACTGGTTCTAGTGGCCTTAGCAAAGAGGAGGTAGAACGGATGCAACATGAAGCTGAAGCACATGCTGAGGAAGATAAAAAAGCTAAAGAAGGAATTGAAATTCGCAATAATGCTGACACTCTTGCGTATCAATGTGAGAAGCAACTCACAGAACTTGGCGATAAAATTGATGGAGCTTCCAAAAAAGAAGTGGAAGATGATATCGTGGCTGTTCGAGAGGCTCTTAAAGGATCTGATATTGAGGCTATCAAGTCTTCTTATGACAAACTTCAAACAAAATTCCAGGAAATTAGTACTGAACTCTACAAAAAAGCTGCAGCAACGGCAAGTCATGGAGAGGCCAGTTCTGAAGCTGGATCTGCTAATGCTTCATCTCAATCAGGAGAGAAAAAAGAGGGAGATGTCGTTGATGCAGAATTTGAAATTATTGATGATGATAAAAAGAAAAAATAATTCAATATAACACTTTAATTTTTAACAGTCGTAATACGGCTACAATTAACTAACCAAAGCAACAAATACGGAGGAAATAAACACATGGCAGTAAATATCCAACCTCTCGGCGATCGCGTTTTAGTACAACCGGTCGATGAGAAAGAAGTGAAAAAAGGTGGCATCATTATTCCAGATACCGCTAAAGAAAAACCCCAGGAAGCTAAAGTCATCGCCTTAGGAACAGGCAAACTCGATGATGAAGGTAAAAAAATTGCGTTTACCGTGAAGAAAGGAGACCTTGTTCTCATTTCCAAATATGGTGGCACAGAAGTCAAAGTTGACGGTGAATCTTACCTCATTATGCGCGAAGATGATATTCTTGGTATTATCGGTTAATTTCGCTGAAACAAAACTCTAAACAACTTATTTAAATTTATTTATTATTATGGCAGCAAAACAATTACAATTCGACGAAGCAGCACGTCATGCTTTGCTCCGTGGTGTTGAAAAACTCGCTAAAGCGGTTAAAGCAACACTCGGACCCTCTGGACGCAATGTGATCTTAGACAAAAAATTTGGCAGCCCAACTATCACCAAAGATGGTGTTACCGTTGCTAAAGAAATTGAGCTGGAATGTCCTTATGAAAATATGGGTGCACAGCTTGTCCGTGAAGTTGCTTCCAAAACAAGTGATATTGCTGGTGATGGTACAACCACTGCAACGGTTCTTGCTGAGGCTATCTTCCGTGAAGGACTCAAGAATGTCACTGCTGGAGCAAACCCAACTTCTCTGCAACGTGGTATTCAAAAAGCGGTTGATGCCATTGTAGGTGAGCTTGCCCGTATTAGCAAAAAAGTCAAAGATAGTTCTGAAATTGCACAAGTAGCAACCGTTTCAGCAAACTGGGATAAGACGATTGGTCAAATTATTGCTGATGCAATGGAAAAAGTCGGTAAAGATGGAACCATCACCGTTGAAGAGGCAAAATCTATTGAGACAAGTCTTGACGTTGTTGAGGGTATGCAATTTGACAAAGGTTACCTCTCTCCTTACTTCGTGACAAATGCGGAGTCTATGGAAGTCGTTCTTGATAATGCATACATCTTAAT
>JAIPKF010000118.1 GCA_021733705.1 Chthoniobacterales bacterium | reverse complement strand
AATAGCGTTTCTCTTGCCTGCTGAAAAGATTCCCTCCATGATGCCCATGAATCCCTGGATTGAAACGCATGCTGCACTATCACTCGTAGCCTTTGGAGCCTTTGGATTAGGTTGTATTTCTGGAATGATGTTTCTTGTCCAAGAGAGACAACTCAAGTCACAGCATCCCGATCCGATTTTTCATCATCTTCCCCCAATTCGTATTTTAGAAGAGGCAACTATTCGCTTGCTCTGGATGGGGTTGATCTTACTCACTATTAGTTTTGCAGCAGGATGGATAGCTTCGCATTCCATTTCTGGGTTGAAATTTTGGATTTCTCTTCTTATTTGGGGAGCATACTCTTTCATTCTTTTTTTCAATCAAAAACATAGATTGACCGGACATCGTCTTGCTTTGTCGGTAATTGTTATTTTCTTTTTTGCGCTGTTGATCCTTCCCCTCATTGGCTACGTCTCTGATCTTGCTCTTAGATGAATATCTTTTGTGCAGGCCTCAATTATAAAACTACTTCTCTTGAAATAAGAGAACGCTTTGCCGTAAGTGACGATGAGATGGAAAAACTACTGCGTCGCTTCCATTCTATTGAAGGTGTTTCTGGTGCTGCGATTCTTTCAACATGTAATCGAGTTGAATTTTATGTTTCGACTCTTTGCCCACTCCAGGCATTAAGTAGTTGTCATTCTGTTCTTCAAGAGCGAATAGGTATCGATATACCTCTCTATCACTATTCGACTCCTGATGCGGTTCGACACCTCTTTCGAGTTGCTAGTGGTCTTGATTCTATGGTTCTTGGAGAGACAGAAATTTTTGGACAAGTTAAAAATGCCTACTCTTTTTCTGTTAAAAGAGGGATGACCACACGTACGCTACATCGGCTTTTTCAACATACTTTTCGTGTTGCTAAGCATGTCCGTACAGAAACTCACATCACTCGTGGGGCCTCTTCTGTGGGTTCGGTTGCAGTCCAGCTAGCAGAGAAAATCTTTGGAAATCTTAATCTTTGTCGTGTGATGATTTTAGGAGCAGGTGAGATCAGCGAACGAACAGCACGCAGCCTTCAATCTCGAGGAGTAAGGAGCCTTATTGTTTCCAATCGTCATTACGATAAAGCGGTTGCTTTAGCTGCCGAAATCGGTGGAATGGCTCTCCATTTTGATCATTGGGAGAAAAATATCCTCGATGTTGATATCATTATTAGTGCGACTGGGGCACCCCATGCCATTCTCACTGTTGAAAAAATCAAACCCCTTTTAAAGCAACGTCAAGGACGTCCCCTTTTTATCATTGACTTAGCAGTACCACGAGATGTGGAGCCAGGCATTAACAAGATGGAGGGAGTCTTCCTTTATGATATTGATAGTCTTCAAAAAATTGCTTCTGAGTCGATTGAGGTTCGTCGCCAAGAAGTAGTTCGCTGTGAATCGCTCATTGAAGAAAATGTGAAAGAATTTCTTCGTTGGATGAAAAATATAACGCTCACTGTAAGCTGACTTAAAAAGAATTTCAATATCATGGCACCTATTTCTTTTTGTATTGGAACTCGTGGAAGCGCTCTAGCACGGGCTCAAACAATGTTGTTTTCTGCGCTACTACAAGAGGTACACCACGATCTCAAATTAGAACAAAAAATTATTACCACTGTTGGTGATGCCCATCCGAAAATGCCTATTCATCTGCCCACTACAGAATCGAGTGGTCTTTTTACACGCCAGCTAGAAGAGGCATTGCTTTCTCATGAAATCGATTATGCAGTGCATAGTCTCAAAGACCTTCCTGTAATCACTCCCTCTGGACTTGTGCTCGCAGCTATTCTTCCACGCGCGAGTAGTAGTGATTTGCTCATTACACTCCAGCCTGGAGGGCTCCCTGCTTTGCCGTTAAAAGCGGTAATTGGAACAAGTAGCCCTCGTCGTACTGAGATTTTAAAAAACGAACGCTCTGATCTTTCTTTTGTTGCACTACGAGGTAATGTTCCAACACGATTACGCAAACTAGCTATGAACCAACCTGACTACCCTCTCGATGGTTTGGTGCTTGCTCGAGCAGGGCTCGAGCGGCTCGGATATGATTTAAACATAAGTGATGGTCAGGGAGATTTTATTTTTGATGGGACCCGGCTTTTTGTTGCCGAACTAGGGATGATGCTTCCTGCTCCTGGACAGGGGGCTATTGCCATTGAGACACGTGCTGAAGAGGGCTCCTCTTCTGCTGCTGGCTACGCAGCTTCACTTCATGACGAAAAGACGGCTCGTTGTGTTACTGCAGAACGTCTTTTACTTCATTACTTAGGAGGTGGGTGTCATATGGCTCTGGGGGCCTTAGCAACGGTAGATAAAACATCACACCTGCTTCATCTTCAAGGAATCTATTTTCCATCCACAGGGGCTGCAGCTCGTCAAGGAAAGGCCACTGGAAAGACTCCAGAAGAGGTAGCGCTGCTTGTGGCACTACAGCTTGGTGATAAAGTAGCTTCTCCTTCTTGCGATATTATATGAATCAAAAATCAACATCTCTCAAATTAAGAAAGCCAATAAAACCTTCTAAAAAGCAGCATGGTATTTGTTACCTTGTGGGGGCAGGTCCTGGAGATCCAGGGCTCATTACTCTTCGTGGAAAAGAGTGTCTCTCGCGTGCTGATGTTGTTCTTTATGATTATCTTTGTAACAAAGAACTCCTGCATTTTGTTCCCTCTACTGCAGAAAAAATCTACGTTGGCAAAAGTGCCAGAAAACATGCCCTACCTCAGGAAGAAATCAATGAGTGCCTAGTACAAAAGACGCAAGAAGGCCTCTCTGTTGTACGTCTCAAAGGAGGGGATCCCTTTCTCTTTGGTCGTGGAGGAGAGGAAGCGGAAGCCCTCGCCAAAGCAAATCTACGTTTTGAAATTGTTCCTGGAGTCACTTCTGCGATCGGAGGTCTTGCTTATGCCGGCATTCCGGTTACCCATCGCAGCAACAATTCTCAACTCACTATTTTTACTGGTCATGAAGATCCCTCCAAAGAGGTGTCATCCTTGAATTATCAATCCCTAGCAACAGCTCCTGGAACCAAAGTCATGCTCATGGGTGTTGAACGATTGAGTTCAATTGCAGGGTCCTTAATTACTGCTGGAATGGAAAGAACAACCCCTGTGGCCCTCGTCCGATGGGCGACAACGGGACGTCACCAGACCATTACCGGCACACTCGAAACGATCGCTTCCATTGCTCACGAGAAACAATTTACTGCTCCCTGTGTTGCTGTTTTTGGGGAGGTTGTTTCTCTTCGAGAAAAACTCAACTGGTTTGAGAGACGTCCCCTTTTTGGACGTCGCATTGCAGTCACTCGAACACGCGATAAAGCAAGTGAATTAGTCAAACTCTTACGTGAGCTGGGTGCTGATGCCTTTGAGCTTCCTACGATTCGCATAGAAGCGATTCAAAAAAAAGAGGAACAAGAAGCCTTCGCTGAGGTTGTCACTGGGGCCCATCAGTATGATTGGATCGTCTTTACAAGCCCTAATGGAGTCACTGCTTTTTTTGAAGCCTTTTATCTTCATCATCAAGATGCTCGCTCACTAGGAGCTGCACGCATTGCCGCTATTGGTCCGGGAACTGCCAAAAAAATAAAAGAGTATCGTTTTTCGGTAGATCTCATTCCTCCTCAATTTGTCGCAGAATCATTGCTCGAAGAATTTAAAAAGGTGAATGTTGAAAATCTGCGTATTCTATTACCTCGAGCCAGCGGAGCTCGAGAATTTTTAGCGATAGCTCTTGAAGATCTTGGGGCCATTGTTGATGACGTCCCAGTCTACAATACAGTTCCTGAACTCAATCATGAAGAAGGAGCTCTTCAACGTTTTTGTAATGAGGGGGCTGATATGATCACCTTTACGAGTGGCTCTACAGCAGAGCATTTTCAAACACTCCTAAAAAACATGGAATCCCCATTTCCTACAAATTGTGCTACTGCAAGTATAGGTCCAGTAACTTCGAGTGTGATGCGGGAACTTGGAATGCTTGTGAGTGTGGAGGCCGAAGAGCATGATATTCCTGGGCTTGTGGAGGCGATTGTAAATCACTTTAACCCGCATATTTCACGCTAAATCTATTACGGCTTGTGGAAAGCTCATCATTACTGCGTTGTTCTCGAATTGTGATTGGGGCGGTAGGGACTCATAGAGCTCTGCGTCAAAATACTTTTCTGCCTTGCCCCATCCGCCTTCGCAGCCTCCTCGTCACGATCAGTATGAAATATCCGAGTTCAAGTTGAAACCTGGGTTATTTCTTTGAACCTCTTTTGTACTATGGCTCCTTTGTCACGCACCTTGCTACTAGCTCTCCTTTTTTTGAGTTCTTTATTGAAAGCAAACTCAGAAACCATCTGGAATCTAGTCTCTCATAAAGATCTTGGAAAAATACCCCCCTCCGCTCTACTACGCTCTTTTTCCTTGGAGAATGGAACAGAGGAACAGGTAGAAATAAATGCACTTATTTTTCAGGAGAAAGATTTTTCATTGATTGTCATGGATCATCCTTTGCAAAATAAATCACTTTTAGAAGCAGTTGAGAAATCCTCGTGTATTGCTGGGGTTAATGGTGGATATTTTCAGCTTGATGGAACTCCTTTGGGGCTTCTCGTACATAAAGGAAAAACAATCCATCCTTTACAACATGCAGGCATTCTCAGCGGACTTTTTGTGAATACTCCTCATAGAATGAGTCTGCTCCGGGTGGGAGAATCTATTCCAAATGATGCTACTGAAGTCCTTCAAGCTGGCCCCTTCCTTCTTGATCATGCACATCCAGTCATTGGTTTGGAATCAACAAAAAAGGCATACCGTACTTTTTTAGCAACGAATGAACAGGGTCTATGGATGATTGGCATCATCTCTCCAGTAACACTTGCTGAGGCTGCCCAGATTCTTTTTTCCCTTAACACTAGCGCCATTCCTGGACCAGCCCCAATATTTCATACCGATTCTGCTGCGGCTTGCGAACACCTGATAGATACTGTGTCAGCTTCGAATTGTTCCTCGGACAGTATGAAACATACAGCCGTTGTCGCAATCCATCATCTTCCTTGTCACCATCAGGATTCGCGGCGCCTCGCGACGAACCAGCATGAAATATCCGGGCTAACAACAAAATTCATAACACGTGCCTTAAACCTCGATGGGGGTTCTTCATCGGCATTGTGGGCTGATACAAAACCAGCTCCTTTCTCATTTCGTGCTGATGTTTGCGTGCGAGATTTTTTGGGATTGAAAGTAAAAAAAGAGTTATACCCGGATATTTCATACTGATTCTGCTGCGGCTTGAGAACACCAGATGGATACTGCGTTAGCTTCGAATTGCTCCTCGGGCAGTATGAAACATACAGCCCGGCATCAAAATGCTCGTCTGCCTTACCCC
>JAIPKF010000117.1 GCA_021733705.1 Chthoniobacterales bacterium | reverse complement strand
GGTCGGGAGACCGCGGTGGAGACTGCCTTTAGGCAGCCCTGAAAGGGCGAGACGAGCGGGAGCGAGCGAGTCAACGAAGGTGATGGATTGCGACGACGGCTGTATGTTTCATACTGCCCGAGGAGCAATTCGAAGCTGACGCAGTATCCATCAGGTGTTCGCAAGCCGCAGCAGAATCGGTATGAAATGTGCGGGCTAGCCCGGATATTTTATCCTCCCTCTGGGGGATGATTATTGAGAGTTTCCCTTGTCGATTCATGCCAGTGAAATCTTCATGAGATCCTCTTTTTTTTAAAAAATAGTCGTTACTCGTAGAGACTTGTTCTCTATTTTTCTTCAATGAACTCTTCGAATGAAAAAAAAACTCCGAGTGTGGAGAGTAGCAGCCACGAGAGAATCCCAGGGAGTAAGCGCGTTTATCTTCCAGGAAAAAAATATCCTTTCCTTCGAGTTCCACTGAGGGAAGTGAGTTTAAATTCCACAGAAAATGCTTCAGGAAAATTAGAAAAAAATCAACCAGTGCAACTCTACGATTCTAGTGGACCATGGGGAGATCCTGATTTTAAGGGAGAGGTAACAGAGGGTCTTCCTGCATTACGAGCTGCATGGATTGAGGATCGACATGATGTAGAGACATATGAGGGAAGATATATCCAACCACTCGATAATGGCTATTTAAGTGAAAAACATGTAGAGCATGCGAGTCAGTTAGAGCGTAATCGTTTTAGCGAATTTCCAGGACTCAAAAAAGAGAAGCGTCAGCCTCGGCGTTCTTCTCAAGGGCATCCGGTGACACAACTATGGTATGCACGTCAGGGAATCATTACTCCTGAAATGGAATTCATTGCCATCAGAGAAAATCAAGGATTAGAGCTTCTCGATGAAAACAGAATCGCTCCCCAAAATACATTAGAACATCGTCATGATGGATCTCAGGAACAGTTGACATCCGAGTACACACCTTCCGTGTTTTGTCGTTTTCCACAGCGTATTCCCAAATTTATCACTCCTGAGTTTGTGCGGGAAGAGGTGGCTGCTGGACGTGCTATTATCCCAGCAAATATCAATCATCCCGAGTTAGAGCCGATGATTATTGGAAGAAACTTTCTTGTTAAAATTAATGCAAATATTGGTAATAGCGCTGTGACCTCTAGCATTGAAGAGGAAGTCGAGAAGATGCGTTGGGCAACTCTTTGGGGAGCTGATACGGTCATGGATCTCTCTACAGGGAAAAATATCCATGCAACACGTGAATGGATCATACGAAATTCTCCAGTGCCTATTGGAACAGTTCCTATTTATCAGGCACTCGAAAAAGTTGGGGGAAGGGCAGAAGAGCTCACCTGGGAAATCTTTCGTGATACTCTTATGGAGCAAGCGGAACAGGGGGTCGATTACTTTACGATTCATGCTGGAGTACTGCTCCGTTTTATACCCATGACAGCACAACGCATGACCGGTATTGTAAGTCGGGGTGGATCAATCATGGCCAAGTGGTGTTTATCACATCATCAAGAAAATTTTCTCTACACTCATTGGGATGATATTTGTGAGATTATGGCAGCTTATGATGTCAGCTTTTCTATTGGAGATGGGCTCCGACCTGGTTGTATTGCTGATGCCAATGATGAGGCCCAATTTGGGGAACTTGAAGTTCAGGGAGAATTAACAAAAAGAGCCTGGGCAAAGGGAGTCCAAGTGATGAATGAAGGACCGGGCCATGTTCCTATGCATATGATCGAGGAAAATATGGTCAAGCAACTTGAGTGGTGCCATGAAGCTCCATTTTATACACTCGGGCCCTTAACCACTGACATTGCCCCAGGTTATGATCACATTACCAGTGGTATTGGAGCAGCTATGATCGGTTGGTACGGGTGTGCGATGCTTTGTTATGTAACACCAAAAGAGCATCTTGGTTTACCAAATAAAAAAGATGTAAAGGATGGCGTGATCACCTATAAAATTGCTGCTCATGCTGCTGATCTTGCCAAAGGCCATCCAGGAGCACAGTACCGTGACAATGCGATTTCTAAAGCCCGTTTTGAATTTCGTTGGGAAGACCAATTCAATTTAGGTCTCGATCCCACAACAGCACGTGCTTTTCATGATGAAACATTACCTCAAGAGGGAGCGAAGAAAGCACATTTTTGTTCTATGTGTGGTCCACATTTTTGTTCTATGAAAATTACTGAAGATGTTCGTAGGTATGCTGCTCAACAAAAGCTTTCTTTAGAAGAAGCCTTAAAAAAAGGGCTGGAGGAAAAAGCAAAAGAGTTTGTTGAATCAGGGAGTAACATTCATTCCTAAGAGAGATATCGAAGGATCTATGAGTGTGAATGGACTTCTTTCTAAAAACCCCTTTGATGAAAAAAGGCAAGGGAGATTCGAAGTGCAGGATCGATGCTTCGACACACGCTCTTCTGCCACGTGCAAAGAGTTACTCAAGTATTCAAGCACTCCTGTAGCATCCTCATTAGCATCAGAAGTAGAATTTAGGAGTTGCTCTCATCATTTTTTTCAGAATCTAGAATCTTTCTTAGAAAAAGAAATAGCACCTATTGCTAACCGACTTGATGATGAAGAGGGTTTATTTCGTGAGTTCTATAGTCGTCTTGTGGATCTTGGGTGTTTGAAACTTCTGATTCCATCTCGTTTTGGAGGCCTTGGAGGAGAGCGATATGATTGGATTGAGTACAATATAGTGATGTCTCAATACTCAGGAGCACTTTTGTTTCTTCAAGCACAGCATCAATTTTCCGTTTCTCAGCTCAATAAACTATTGCCTCATGCCACTGTTGAATCATTACTCCAATCACTTGCCTCAAAAAATCAAGGAATCGGACTAGCGTTACAAAAAAACAGAGAGCTTCTTCAGGTGGAAAAAGTACCTCAAGGGTACCGTCTTTCAGGAACATTTCTTTGGACCACAGGCTTTGGTTTTTTTTCTCATCTTCTTGTTTCTTTTGAATATGAGGGAATTCTTTTTTACACACTGCTTCCTTTTCAACCTTTCGAAATGGAAGGAGGAACAATCACGCTCTCCCCAAAAATAGAAACGGTAGTTTTTAATGCTGTCCCAAGCCATAGTGTTACTTTAAATCAGTGGCTCATTGAAGAAAATGATCTCCTTGCTATGCATCCTGTAGCACCAAAGAAAATCACAGAACATCCGAGCATGTACAATTTTGCTGGAATCTCCAAAGCCTTACTCAAAGTGATTCTTCAAGGACAGTACGGATCGACTCCCCAGGTACTTGAGAAATATGCTTCATTAGAAGAACGATCCAATCAGTACCACCGAAGGGTCATTGAGGGAGTGCATCCTCCTCTAACCTTGCGTTGTGAAGGTTTACAACTTGCAGAGGAGTGTGCCTTGCTTGCTCGGCTTTCTTGTGGCGCAGCTAGTATCTTAAAAGAGCACCCCCTCAATAGGCTTACTCAGGAGATGTGGCAATATACCGTGGCAGGATATTCAGAGGATCAAAGAAAAGCTTATTGGGAGATGTTCAAGTAGGGATTACCCACAAACCACAAGATCGATATTCTCTGGAAGACTTTTTGAAAGACTTTCAATTAAATTTCCTCTCAGGATACGAATTAATCCATTCCTACGTGAAGGCCCAACAATAATGCATGAAGCACCAATAGCTGATAATACATTCAAAATCGTATCCTTGGGAGAATCGCTCACCACATAGCAAGGGAAAATTCTTTTTCCTAATGCTTGTGGGTCTAAAATCTCAAAGAGAGCTCTCGCTTCTTTGTCTTTCTGCCAACTTCTTTTTTTATCTCTAGAGGTAATGATCGGTTGTTGTCGTATAAATAAAACGTAAAGAGGGCTTCCTGTTTTATCTGATTCTCTTAAGGCATAATCGAGCGTTTTACAATTCGTTCTTACGGCAACTAAAATGGGAGGAGAAGGAAACCTTTGGAATTTTTCAATTTCGACACGGTTATTACAAGTAGAGGTGATGCTTGTACCGATTTCATCGGGGTGATTAGGTTCTTTTTGACGTAGTGCATACTCCTTAGCAAGACCACGCAAAATTAAACCAACTGCTAATAGAGTGACGACAAAAATACGTGCATTTGGTTTCTCAATAAAAAGAGTAATTTCAATAGCAAGTAAAACAACAAATGCTACCAACATTATAAAGCGCTCTCGTCGTAACATGGGGAGTTTCCAATCGGTAGAAGTGGCTCCTAAATTGGTAGCAATGGCTCCTATAACTCCAATAGCATAGAGATTTGCTAAAGCTGCAATGTCACCCATACACATCACAAGTGTTGCAGGAATCACCGTCATCGGTATTAGAGAAAGGTGAGGAACACCAAACTGATTGAGTTTGGAAAATAAAGGGGGCAGCTCTTGGTCTTTGGACATCAAAAAACAGATGGCAATCAAATCGATAATGGCTGTATTGACTGCTGATAGAAGGAGTAATGCAAAAGCGATGCTTATGATCCAGCCAGCAAGGATTCCCCAGTGGGCTCCCAGGATATTTCCCACAAAAATTTGCCCCATGTAGCGTAACATGTAATCACGCACCCCCTCTGCTCCAGGAGCATTCACATCACCGTTAACGATTGTGAGTCCTTTTAACGCGAGCATTGCTAGTCCCAAAAAAGCAGTAAAGAAGACGACTTCCAGAAGAACCGCTAAGATTGCTTTTGTAGATGTTTTTTTAACTGAGGGATTCTCTATAGAACTTCCTGGATCCAGTTTCATAATGCCTGTGGTATTGGCAACAGCTTCAATTCCCGATAATGCAAGAACCATACCTACAAAGCTAATCCAGCTATGACCTAAGCTTCCGTGCAAGGGTTGAAGGTGGGCTAAGGCTTCCCCTAAATGGGGCAATGCAAAAATCGAGAGAAGGAGGACAATCAGTGCAGTTGGTATAGAGATGAGCAAGGCTAGGAAAGCTGTTTTTCGAGGCCCAAAGAAATTTAAAAAGCCAATAAGTACAATAGCTGCTCCCGCATAATAAGCTGGCTTAGGAACTCCTAAATATTGAAATGCCGAAAGGGCACTCAGTGCTGCAGTGACAAGATAGTCTGCAACAAGAAGGAATGCTCCCACAATAGAAAGAACCTCCGAGCGATGACGTACACTTGCATAGACACCTCCTCCATTAGGATAGAGACGACAAATAGTCATGTAATTGATTCCGACTAAAGCCGTCAAAAAACACATCGGCAGTAAGATCCAAAAGGAACTATAACCCGCAACAGCAAAGGCAAGTCCAATAACATAAGCTTTGCTTGTTCCCAAATCACCATAGAGGATGGCTGAGGCTCTTGGCCAATCAACATTACGAGGGCGAGATGTGCCAATCGATATCATGATTTTTTATTTCATCTTCGCAGCGTTATAAATTGGTGGGTGAAAAC
>JAIPKF010000116.1 GCA_021733705.1 Chthoniobacterales bacterium | reverse complement strand
TGACGCCTGGAATCGCCTCCTCGCTGGCTGGGTAGATATCTGTTACAAAAACAGTATCTGCAGCCAAAAAGACCTCTCCAAATTCTTTCTCAAAGGCAACCGTACGTGAATAACGGTGAGGTTGAAATAAAACAAAGAGATTTCCTTTTTTGTTCATGAGAGAACGAGCTGTAGCAAGAGTTGCAGCAATCTCAGTAGGATGGTGCCCATAATCATCTACCACGGTCAGACTCTCACTTTTGTACTTCAACTCAAAACGCCTTTTGGCTCCTTGAAATTCTTTTAAAGCTTCCCCGATTTTTTTAAATGGAACACCTAGTTCCAATGCAAGTGCGATCACCAACATGGCATTGCTCACATTATGAGCACCAGGGATAGAGAGCTCCACACGACCAAGCGGTCGGTTTTTTGCAATTACTAAAAAAGAAGAACTTCCATTTTCTTGCTGCAGTTTTTCATAACGATACGAGCACTCTGGTGTAATACCAACAGCAATGGCACGAGGATGGCCTGCGCAAAGACGTTTGGCCCCTGGATCGTTAGCCCAATAAAAAAGAGAGCCTCTTGTTTGATCAACTAATTTTTGGTAAACAGCATCAATAGCTTCTATATTTTTATAAAAATCAAGATGCTCTGGCTCGATATTAAGAATAATAGAATGTTCAGGTTCATAATGAACAAGCGTTCCATCACTTTCATCTCCCTCTGCAATAAAATAGTCTCCCTCGGCACTCCAGCGAGCATTCGTTCCTAAGATAGGAATTTCAGCACCAACATAATGTGATGGATTCAGCCCCGCTTTACCAAAGACGTGGGCAGCAAGAGAAGATGTTGTTGTTTTTCCATGCATTCCAGAAATCACGATTCCTTTTTTTCCAATCATCAATGCAGAAAGTACCTCTGCCCGCCGGACTAGCCTTTTGCCTAATTCTAAAGCTCTATCCAAAATGGGATTTCCAGCATGAATGGCTGAAGAATAGATAATAATATCTGCACTCTGAGCATCATCACTGCGATGCCCCATAAAAAATTTTAACCCTCTTGTACATAAGCGTTCCACCTCCTCACTGGTCGCTCGATCGGAACCAGAAACACGATGCCCTATTGACAAAAGCAAACCTGCTAATCCACTCATACCGGAACCTGCAACCCCAATGAGGTGGACCTCAAGAGAGAGACCACTCAACAATAAAGCAGAGAGTTCTTGAATGCTGGCTAGCGAACTACAATTGGTGGTTGAAGAGCATATCATGAGAAGCGCCGCATCATAACAACTCCTTTTGTTTCGACTAGTCAGAAAAAAGAATTTTCTAATTTTCTATTTAAATAGTTGTTGAGGTTTTATGAAAAAACTTTTTTAAAAAAACAAACTCCATATACTCAATTTTCTTAACTACAGAATTAACCCGGATATTTCATATTGATCGTCATGAGGAGGCCGCGAAGGCTGATAAGGCAAGGCGAGTGATGAAGTCTGACGACGGCTGTGTGTGTAAACACTGCCTGAGGAAGACTTCGAGATCAACACAGCATCCATCTGGCTTCCCTGCTTCCGTAGTAGATTGGTATGAAATATTCGGGTTAAGTAGGTGATACACCTCTCAATCACTAAAAAAATTTCGTAATTTGCTTTGTTGGAAAATAGAGTTAATTTTACCGATGCCCCTATTAGTTTTAGATAAATGTCAACTAGCTCTTGAGAAGAGGAAGTGGAACATCACTTCCCTGTTTCACAAGAGCTCCAATGGCTTTGCCCTTCCAATGGTTCTCTGGGCAATAGCTTTTTTGGCTGGGCTGATCATTCTTGCTGCTGGAAGTGTTAACAGCTGGCTTGAAGAAGAGAGCCACGCAGCACGTTCTTTTCATGCACGCCAAATGGCACTAAGCGGACTAGCTATTGGGATGAATCCTGGAATCAATCCTAATGATCCAGCTTTAATTCAAGGTGACCCATCAGATAAAGAGGGAGAGAGTTTTTACGTCAAACTCTATAATGATTCAGGTTATATTAATCCTAATATTTGGTTAGCAAAATCAGATCGTATTATTTTTCAAAGACTCTTTGAAAAATGGGGTGTTTCTGAAAAGGATCAAGAAGCAGCCATTGATGGTCTCCTTGATTGGCAAAGCCCTACAGAACTTCGTTCTGAACATGGAGCTAAGCGCTCCGAATATGAAAAGATAGGCCTTCAGGGATATCCACCCAATGCCCCTTTCCTCGATGCTCGTGAAATGGGAATGGTTATCGGTTTTGCTCCTGTAATGAAGGCAAACCCCGAATGGAAGCACTTTTTTTCTACCTTCAATCCAGGAAAAATTAATATCAATTATTGTAGTCCTGATATGTTTATCGATCTCCTTGGATTGACTCCAGAACAGACCGAAGCCTTTATCAAATTGGCTGCAGGCCCTGATGGTATCTCAGGAACAGAGGATGACATCATTTTTAACGATATTAACCAAGCAGCAAAACTCATGGGAGTCTCTGGTCTTCAAGAACAACTTTTACTGAATTATTTCGGAACTACTGGTAATATTCGACGCATTGATAGTCAAGGAACCTACCATGGGGTCACCCATCATATTATTGTTATCATGGGAGACTCAAGAGGGCACACTATGTTAAGCTGGCAAGAACAATGAGCAAAGCACCCTACCCCCACAGCATTTTAGAAAAAGGAAGAAAGATATTTAATATCATTTCATCGCTTGCTCTTGTACTCCAACGCGATTCCAAAAAAAATCTTATCACCCTCCTTCGTCCTGGAAGTTCATTAGGAGAGTGGCAACGTTGGAAAATAGCTTCCAAAAAAGAGGAGTTAGCACCATCGAGACCTCTTTCATCATTTGCTTCCAATGCTGAAAATTCCTATCTTAGAAATGAGGAAGTAGAAACGGATATTTCTGGAACCTCAACCGTACAAAATCAATCGGAGCAACCCCCACTGTCCACATTAGAGATAATATCTCAAACCAAATCTCAGCCCATTCTACTTGATGCAGCAACCCCACCACCGCTGAGTATTTCAAAATCAGATTGGATTGTAGGTGTTCCTACCCGTGATCTTATCGTTATTCCTCTCTGGGTCGACTCTCAAGGGGACCTTCAAGAACTCATTATGTTGGAACTCTCCAGCAAGCACTTACTTCGTCGTGGAATGAGTGAAGGATTAAAAATGATCACTCATGAGACTCAAGAAGAACGGACTCTTGTTGTTGTTTTTGCTCCAACCACCATCCCATCTGTGGCTACCGCTCCTTATCTCAAACAGGCAGATTACTTTGAAGCAGCAGCACGACTTTTGCCTATCGAAAACATTGACCTTGTTGTTTGGAAAGAGCTAGGCGAAATCTGTTTTGGATTTGTTAAAAAAAATCAATATTTATGGTTCTCAGGAAGTGGTGAAACCGAAATCAATTCTTTTTTACTTGGACTCATCAAACGCATGGCCTTTCATCTTCAAGCGGAATCAGTATTAGAAAGAATCCCTCAAACTGTTCGAATGATCGGCTCTTTTTCCAAAGAGGAACATCATCTTCTGCTAGAAAATCTTGGTATCTCAGAGAATGATTGTGATTCTATTACTGAATTGAACTCGCCAATCATCCCATCCCCACTGCTTGATCTTCCTTCAGAACAGGCGCGAGAGGAAAGAGTTCTCCAGGAGAAAAAAAATCGGATAAAAAAAGTTATAGCTGTAGCACTCCTTGGGTACTTTCTTATGCTTTTTTTAGGAGCTACAAATCTCCTTTTTAAAAAAATCACTGTTACACATCTCTCTTATCAACTCTCAGCAGCTGCAAGTGCTGTAAAAAAAGCAAATGAAGAGATCATACAATGGCAAGAATTTCGTTTTGCAATTGATCCTACAACCTACGCACTCGATCTGCTTGCTGCTATTGCCAGTCAAATCCATGGTGAAAAAATTCGTTTGACCTCACTTTCAGCTATTGCAGGTCGATTACAAATCACAGGAGAAGCATCCGATGTCTCACAGGCTTATCATTTTTTAGAACTCATTAAAAAAGCTCCTGAATTTCAAGAGTATGAGTGGACAAGCAGTCAGCCCAAGTTAGCAGGAAAAAATAGTGTTAAATTTGAAACAGAAGGATCCCTACCCCATGCGAAAACTAGCCCCTAGTGAAAAAACGCTCTTTCTTGTACTCTGTGGAGCCATATTTCTGGCATTCAATCTGATTAGTTTCAAAATATTTTTGAACATCAACCAGCAATTGCAATCTAAAGTTAGTGCTCTAAGAACTCAACTTGCAGAAGGTCGCGCCATCATCATGACGGCAGAAACACTGCAACCAGCAACTACATGGGCGCACCAACACCCCCTTCCCACTTGGAACAATGACAAAGCAAGTGCCGAACTTTTAAAATGTGAGCGAACAGAAGCTGAAAAGGCTGGTCTCAAGATTATCGAAGAAAACTTACTTCCAACTAATACCTCCTCCGATGCTTCATCAGTAAGCGTTCAAGCAAAAATTTCAGGTTCTTTTGAAGGCTTAGTAAAATTTCTTTTCGCATTACAAAATCCTACTGCATGGCGTGCTATCAATAAATTTGTGATCAAAAGTGACTCAGAACCGACCAAAGTCATTATTGACCTTGAAATAAAACAATATTTTCAAACACCTGCTACATCCTAATGTTTTTAAATTTACTTACAGTAATGAATGTACCAGCAAGAAACGATCTAGCATGACAGTAAACAATCAACTCAAAATTATTCCCGATGAGGAACTGAAAACCGTCTGCTCTCCATTGAGGATCGCCATTCACTTGCTCATCATGCTACTCTTCATGATCCAGGCAAGAGTCTCTTTTGCGGCCCCACAAGGCCCTTCAAAGCCAGAGAACCAGCCAGCTCCTCTTGCTCCATGGATGAGACCTCGTGAACTCTCAAATTTTCAATCGCTCCTCCTTCATTCTCCCTTCTCATTGGCCACTGCAGAAGAATCGTCCCCGCTTTCAGAACGTTATGCTATTACTGGAATCGTTACGATCGATGGTGATGAAGAAATTTTTGTGCTCGATAAGAATGATCAAAATCGAGAATTACTCACAAAAAAACCGAACAAAAAAATGATGTCGCTTGTCAATATCGTGAAGGACTCGGATCCAAATAAATTAAAAGCAACTATTACTGTTAATGGGGAAACAGGTGTTATCACAAGCCCTGAACCGAGCAATAATAACCCTATGCTTGGACCAAAACGTTTTTCTGGACCAAATACCCCCAATGGAAGCAACCAACAAAAAAATACAATTCGCCCTCGCAACACTCCTTTCTATCGTGGCCAAACACCTCTCAATGGATTTCATTCACAAGGAACAGCCTCGAACAACAATAACCGCAATACACATCGTGTGATTAATCGTCCTCCTATT
>JAIPKF010000115.1 GCA_021733705.1 Chthoniobacterales bacterium | reverse complement strand
GAAACTTCAATACTGATGCCACTACTAGTAGATTGAGTGTGAAATATGCGGGCTAGAGCGATGGATCCATGGGAATATTTTCAAAAGATATTGTGCTCATTTTAGTGGATCCAGTAAAAGGGAAGTCGAGACTAATAATAGCAAAGGTCATAATACCAATTAACATGGCAAGCAGGACAACCATAGCTGCATGGGTTTTTACAGGAGAAGAGATCATTAAGAGACTCACTAATACTAAAGTTGTGCCTCCTAATAAAAAGAGAATCCAAAGAAGTGGTAGTAATCCTGTGTAAGAATCTTCAATCCGAAGTTCACGATATTTTCTCAGTTTTGTTAAGTTATCGATACTCTGTTTAAAATAAATAGACTCCTTTGCTGAGTTAATGGGATAGATAAGAAAGATTTTTGAAAGTTGACCTATGAAATCATCAGCTTCAACAGTGTCTTTACTCTGTTGAACAATTTTCCATTCATTTTTAATGATGGCGTCTCGATAGTTTTTACAAAGCTTTTGAATTTGTTTGCTATACTCTGGACTGAAAGCTTCTGCATCGAAATAGAGGCTTCTAAGAGCGTTGCTCTCTTCATGTAGGTTCAGTGATGTGTCGTCATATTTATGCCATACGGTTGCAACAATAAATGCTCCCAAAATACCAAAGATAGTAGCAACAGGACCAAGAATGGCATGAGCAATATCGTGGTGTGGATTTCTTTTATGAGGCTCAATGAGCTTTCTTGCTATATAAATGCTTGCGATAGCGAAAAGCACTGGAACACTAAGACAAATCCAAAAAAGACCAGGTAATGTCGCTAAGCAATGTTCAACATTCATATCAATAATTCATAGTACGTTGCATCATTTTTGAAAATGTTTCTTTTTTTTAAAAGAAAATATCAATAATCTTCAGCCTTGAGATCAACTATGCCTTTGGAGACATTTTTTAAAAGAGCTTTTTCATGGAGTCTCGTACTCCTCACTATTATTGCTGCGATTTCAATGCTCTGGTCGATACAGCGTTCTTTTTTAGGAGTTATGATTAATTCCAATGAAGGGTGGAATGCTTTCTTTGGAGATGCTGCCATGGGGAAGATGCAGCTTTATCCTTCTCCGGATGAGCTCATCACAAACAATTATCCTCCTCTCTCTTTTTATATCGTTGGATCGCTGGGAAAGATACTTGGAGATACTATTCTAGCAGGTCGGCTTCTCTCCTTGTTGGCCATAGGAGTGATCTCCATTTTTATTGCTCAAATTATAAAAAAGCTCTCCATAACATCAGGAAAATTAGCAAGCTCTCTTCAGGGAAGGCTTATTGGGGTTACCTATTTTATTGGAACACTCACTATTTTTTTTAAATGGTATGTAGGTGCTAATGATCCACAGCTCTTAGCTCAAGCGATCATGATCATCGGTTTCTCTCTTTTTATAAAAGCGATGGAACAAGAAAGGAATTATTGGATAGCTATTTTTGTGATGGTGATTGCTGGATTCTTTAAACATAACATTATCACAATGCCGCTAACCATCATGCTTTGGTTGCTGTTACAAAAAAAATGGAAAGTTTTTTTCTTTTGTTCCTTCTTTGCACTTTCCCTGATTATTTTAGGTTTTGCAATCTGTCTAGGTGCATATGGATTTGATTTTTATTATAACTTTACGAGTCCGCGCTCCTGTCTTCTTTTTAAAGTGAGTCATGCTTTTTCTGACCTAGGGGCTCTTTCTGTGGGCCTTCTTTTTTGGTTTTTTACAAGTTGGAAATTTCGAAAAGAATCCTCCGTTCATCTTGTTTCTCTCATGGTCTTCATTGCACTAATTGTGGGTTTTGTACAACGTCTCGGAAACGGGGTTTTCGTTAATGCACAGTTTGATCTTGTAATTGCCCTTTCGATCGGACTAGGAATCGCCTTTACTCTGTGCTCTCGAGACCATTGTTACCTGTTGCAGCTCATCGGAATCATAGCATTAGCACTCTTTTTTTTATTGGAGCCAAGTTTTCTCTATATTTTTTCTCCCTCTTATCACCGGAGGCTTGCCGAATCAGAGCAAATTATGAAAGATCACATAGAGATGGTGAGGGCCATGCCTGGTGATGTCTTTTGTGAATCGTATGTGGCCTATCGAGCAGGGAAGCCTTTTGCTGCTGATGCCTTAAACGTAGAAGAGCGAATGAGGGTTGGAAGGCTTCCTAAAGATACCATGACTCGACGCTTTATGCAGCATCAGCTCAGGGAAGTTGACTATGTGTGGGATGTGGGAATTGAATAGTCTCTTTTGAATTTGACTATAGAGGTAAAGGGCATCAGTAATTTTTTTACACTGATGCCCTCCCATTAAGATCTCTCTATCAAAAGAGTATTGATAGGCTTTATTGCAGGTCTGATTTTTCTGGAGAAACAACAATATTGAAATCTATTGATTGAACTATTTGTCCTCTGAATGATTTAATGAAATGAATATTAGTGGTTCCTAGATTAATACGTTCAAAGTGCCAGACATATGTTGTAGGAGCACCGATGGGATGATCGTTTTTTCGAGGGCTTTTAATCACTCCCTCTTTAGTAGGTGTGTTGAGGGAGAGAACTCTATCTTGAGAAAAATTAGAAAAATAGCATCTACTTCCAATACTTCCATTATTATCAAGTTCAATGTCCAAAGTATCTCCTAATGCTATTTCAATGGGAGAGTAATTATTAGCATCATCAATAGAGAGTGTGATAACTCTCCGATTGGTAATTTCTTCAGCATGCACTAGAGCGGGTGTTACGGTAATTCCTCCAGAAACAAGTAGGAGGAGAGATAAAATAAGCGATTTCATAGGGTTTTGGGTGGTTAAGGGGTTAGATGTTATTCAACGAAATATCGTTGTTAACCCGAATATATCAGACTTAATCTATTGCGGCTTGTGGAAAGGCCATCATTACTGCGTTGGTCTCGAATTGTGACTTGGGCAGTATGAAACATACAGCCGCCGTCGCAATCCATCACCTTCGTTGTCTGCATCAGGATTCGCGGCGCCTTGCAACGAACCAGTATAAAATATCCAGGTTAAGGTATAAAATTTACACATGATTTAGCCATTTGCAAAAAATAATTTTCTCAGTAATCGCAATAGGTGGTCTCTTTTTACTTAAAAAAGATTGATTCTTGGCAACTCTCGATTAAAATCAGCGCTCGCATTTTTATAAAATAAGAGCGTACTTCTTACCTGTTTGTTCTTTTTTAGCCCCCTCTTTTGAAATAAGTTAATGTCGAATTTTTTTCCACGTTGGTCCAATTTATTGCCGTTCAAATTGCTCGTCTGCTTGACGCTCATTGGTGCTGGGCTTGTGGGTGGTATTTGGTACTATTTTACACCAAAATATACACGCGTTGGTTATCAGCCCGACCAGCCAGTTCCATTTTCTCATGCTATTCATGTTCAGCAGCTCGGAATGGATTGTCGCTACTGTCATAGCTTTGTAGAAGTAGCAAGCCATTCTAATATTCCTAACACGCAGACCTGTATTAATTGTCATGGTCAAGGAAAAATAAAGTGGGAGAGTCCCCGTCTGGCCCCAGTCCAAGAGAGTTGGAAAACGGGTCTCCCAATTCCATGGGTTCGTATTCATCAGGTTCCCGACTATGCCTACTTTAATCATGCAGTGCATGTGAATCGAGGAGTGAGCTGTTATAGCTGTCATGGAGCCATCAATGAAATGTCAGTCGTTTACGAGGCTAAGCCGCTCAGCATGGCCTGGTGTCTCGAATGCCATCGTGCTCCAGAAAACTTCCTACGACCCCCAAGTGAAATTTATAATATGGAGTGGCATCCTAAATCTTTGGATGCACAACTTGAAATGGGAATGAAATTTAAGCAGGAGTGGAATGTGAATCCGCCCGTTACTTGTGGAGGATGCCACCGATGAACTCCTGTTATACTCTTTTGATCCATCAAAGCTTGTTTTTATACACTTGTTCTCATTCTGGAGCATCAGCTCCACACATTCAGCTGATGTGCGTTGTCGCTTCTTGCTCACCATCTGTTTCCGCTATTCTTAAGAGCGGCTCTCAGATTGCAATGTTTTCTCATTCTTACTAAAATTGTACTCTTATTTTTTAAAGTGAAACGTATTTTTCAACATCCAGCACGTGACATGCAGCCGACTCTTTGGAGAAGTTCAAAAGAGCGTGAGAATAGTGAATCTTTTAATGAGTCGTTGCTACGTGAGTTTCCAGCAGGTGCTGATCGTGCTTCAGAAAAACATGAAACACAAGGGCTCTCACGTCGTGACTTTCTTCGATTAACGGGGGCTTCTGCTGCTTTAGCAGGCATTGGTCTTTCAGCATGCCGGCGTCCGGAGGCCTACTTAGTACCATTTACACGCTCCGCCGAATGGACGATTCCTGGAAAATTTCTCTACTATGCCACCACGATGCCTGCTCCAGCAGGTGCTATTCCACTCATTGTAACGACTTCTGATGGGCGTCCTACAAAGATTGAAGGAAATCCACTCCATCCTATGAGTAATGGCTCTACTGATGCTTTTGCCCAAGCATCCTTGTTAGATCTTTACAATCCTTATCGCTCTAAAGCTATTACCTTAGATGGTAAAGAGGTAGCCTCCTCAAAACTCGATTCTTATCTAGCCTATCTTCGTGAAGGGGCCTCGAGCAATGGAGGTGAAGGGATGGCTATTGTGGTCGAGCGTGTAGGATCTCCGACGCGCGATCGGTTGCGTGATGCATTATTAAAAGAATTTCCGAAAATAACATGGGTTGAGTATGAACCCCTATCTACTCATTTTTTTGAACAGGCGTGCAATGCAGCTTTAGGTCAAGGAGTACGGCCGATCTACCATTTTAAAAAAGCAGATGTGATTGTCGCTCTTGATGCTGATTTTTTAAATCCCTCTGTAGCTGGCTTTGGATTAGCTAATGGATTCTATGCTCGCCGTAATCCCGACCAGGAGATGAATCGTCTCTACGCTGTAGAAAATCATTACAGCCTTACGGGAGGAATGGCTGATCATCGTCTCAGACTTCAAGCACGTCAATTGGGGGCCCTCACAGCAGCGATGGCTCTGCTCATTGGCACAAAGACTCACAATGCTTCTTTAAAATCACTTGCCATCAACTGGATTAATAATAATCCCACAATTGAAATTTCCAGCAAATCTCAAAAATGGGTTTCCGGAGTTGTAGAAGATCTTATGGCAAATCAAGGTAAGAGCCTTGTTCTTGCGGGGGTAGAGCAGCCTATTGCCATTCAATTGATGGTCCTTGGAATGAATGCTGCCTTAGGAAACTTTGGAACGACTCTTGAGGCTGCAACAACTGGAGTAAAACCGACAGCATCTCTGAAAGATCTCTCAGAGGCTATTGAGGCAGGTTCTATTAAGAGACTCCTTCTGTTTCAGGTAAACCCAGTTTATACCGCATCATCTGAAAAAAATTGGGCTGAT
>JAIPKF010000114.1 GCA_021733705.1 Chthoniobacterales bacterium | reverse complement strand
ATCATTACTGCGTTGGTCTCGAATTGTGATTTGGGCGGTATGTACTCATACAGCCCGGCATCACAATCCTTCGCCCGCCTTGTACTAATAAGCTTTGCACGGCGCCTCATGACGATTCAGTATGAAATATCCGGGTTAAGAATATTGAAAAAAATCTCTATTTTTGACCCCTCAGTGCAATCGTTTCTGCAGAGAGAACTCGGATCTCAGGAAGATTGCGATAGTACTCTTGATAATCAAGCCCATAGCCAACGACAAAGGCATCGGGAATTTCAAAACCGACATATTCTGCTTTGATGCCGGGCTGTGTCTTGATTTTTTTGTGTAATAAAACACAGGAGCGTAAACTGGCCGGTTTTTTTTCCAGAATACAAGTAGTAATAGCTTTTAAGGTAGTACCACTATCAAGAATATCATCAATAAGTAAAACATGGTGATTGAGGATATCAGGTAAAAAATGTGTTGCAAAGGTAACTACTCCTGAGGTCTCAAGCCCTCCGTGATAACTTGAAACGGGAAGAACCTCAAGTCGGAGAGGGATCGGAATAAGGCGCAGAAGATCTGCCAGAAAAACCACACTTCCCTTCATGAGAGCTAAGATAGTGAGTTCTTTTCCTTCATAGTCTTGAGTAATTTCCGTAGCGAGTGCTTCAACACGCTTTTGAATTGCTTCCTGAGTAATTAAAATTTTTTCGTTTTGTCCAATCATAAAGATTCCAGTGACCCTACTGTATGGAGGTCCCCTTGACCATGCTTAAAATCAAGTTCAAATATTTCTAAACTCACTGGATTGATTGCAAGCTTGTAATCATCTCGGATTGCAGGAGCAATTTCCTCAATAGAGGAGGCTAATTTTGAAAAAATATAAATTCTATTTGCCGAAGGAATGGCAATCAGCATCTCTGGTCCAAAGATCATCACAAACTGTTGGCCAAATTCAGGAGCTAAAATAGTCGAAGCTGTAAGCGGATGTTCAGATTCGATCATGGCAACTTGAATGACCTGGTGCTCATCCCGCAATAAATGGGGATGTATTGAAGAGAGTTGTTCAGAAAGAGTTTGGCGAGCTTCTTGAACAAAACGATTCATGAAAGATCGTTTTGTTGTTTTCCAACTTGGTTCTAGAAACTTAAAAGAAGTTTCTTGCGATCTATCCATCCAAGCAGCTGTTATCACCGTCTTCCTCGCTCCAGGAATCAATGTAGAAATTGGGTGATGATAAAAAGAGGGTTCAATAAGTAAAACTGGGTTTCTCTTTACTGAATCAGCATGGAGAGGGGTCGCCACTAGCAAGAAAAAAAGACTTAGCATGAATATTTCAGACTGAAGTGTCATGAGGCGCCGTGCAAAGCTTATGAGTACAAGGCGGGCGAAGGATTGTAATGCCGGGCTGTAGGAGTATACACCGCTCCAATCACAATTCGAGATCAACGCAGTATCCATCTGACTTCCCGGCTTACGCAGTAGATTAGTGTGAAATATCCGGGTTAACTCCTCCATGTTCTTTTGGTGGTTGGATAGGGACATTATTTGGTATTCCGAAACTAATTTTACTAATGGGTGGAACATAAAAAATAGTTTCGAGTGGCTCTTGAATACCCTCCACCTCCATCTGTAAACGAACTAATTGAGGTCTTCCAGAGCCACGAGGCCATTCATCTACCCATTCTCTTTTATTAAAAAAACTCCAATGAGGTTTTTGGACTTTGGGGAGGAGTTTGACCCAGGAGGCATGTTCCAAAAAATGATTTAACTCATTTCCTTGAATATTGTTTGGAATACGAAGCATCGAGAAGGTTCTCGTTCCATCACTATTTGGTAGAGCCGAAAGGGTTAAAATTCCACCTCCAAGGCTTGCAATTCCAAAAAGACCAGTAGCTTTTTCAAAATTAAGATCAGGGATGGTATTGTTGCTATCATTACTTAGATAAATTTCCCCATTAGCTGGTAAATTTAAAAATGCATTTCGGGTGATTTGTAAAAATCCTGCTAAACGACGCATGGTGAACTGTTCTACAATAGTCTCTTTTGTAGACTCAATAGCAGCTGAGGAAATAGAGTAAATCGCTCCTGCAAGTAGTAGCATAATAGCCATTGCCAGGATGACCTCAAGCAAGGTAAAGCCTGAGGTCTTTTTGAAAGAGGCTTCAGCAGTTAACCCGCATATTTCATACTGATTCTGCTGCGACTTGCGAACACCTGATGGATACTGCGTCAGCTTCGAATTGCTCCTCGGGCAGTATGAAACATAGAGCCGTCGTCGCAATTCATCACCTTCCTTGTCTGCATCAGGATTCGCGGCACCTCGCGACGAACCAGTATGAAATATCCGGGTTAAGAAGGAATCTCTTCTAACACTCCGAATAAGGAACTGAGAATTTAAAATCGAAAACATAGTACTGGGAGATTAAAAGTGACTTTGAGTCACAATGAGATTATCGGGTGCGGTAGAGAAGTATCTCTGCAGAATCAGTTGCTTTCTCATAACTGGAACTAATTTTCAAACGATAAATATTGGGTATTTCTTTATTATTAGCATCAGTCATATCAACCTTAGTAAGAGTTTCTAAAAAACTAATCCCATTAATTGTCAGCGTACGATCCGCTCCCACGGGAGGATCAACCATGTTATAAGCGAGGCGTGATTCCAATGCCAAACGTAAAAAAGCACGTTCACGTGTTTCAAGCACTGCCTTAACCATCGAATCCAGCGAAATTACTAATCCTGCCACTGAAAATGCGAATACTGCTAGTGCTATTAAGACTTCAAAGAGTGTAAAAGCTGCTGACTTCTTTCGAAATGCTACTCCTGAAGCGAAGGAGAGTGTCGCGCCGGTGCTCGCATCATCGAGTACTTTAAGTACACTCCTCTGCTGCGCGCCGTCGACTCCTCCTCCTTCATCATCATGAGCGCATTTGGAAAGAAGTTGTGTGGGGTGCAATGCTACTCCTGGAGCGAAGGAGAGTGTCGCGCCGGTGCTTTTCTGAATCAGTAATTCTTCAGAAAACTTCACATTGCTCTCCTTTTTTAAAAAAAAAATCATTCTTCGTCGTGGGTAACTTGACCTGTGAGAGGATCAAATTTCATAATGAGAGGTTCTTTTCCTCCAAGGAGGCGTAAACTGAGTGGATCACAGATTCCTTCACTGTTAAATTGCCAAAGCTCCTCGGGCAATGGGGACCGAAATTCTGAATCGCTAAAACGTTTGACTTCGAGTTTCCATCCTTTTGGGAGAAAATTGATATCATTGAGTGGGATAAATGTTGTTATACCTGAAGTAATAGCTTTGGAGCGTGTTTGCATCACTAATTCCTCAATCGAGCGAGAAAGTTCCTCAGATTGATTATATTTCCAAGCATCAGCCATGTAGGGGACTGCTGCCACCATCAAGATGGCAACCAGTGCAAGAGCTATAAGGATTTCTAGTAGAGTAAAGCCGCTCCGCCTGGTCTGAACCCATTTTTTCATGCCTTCATCGTCCAATATTTCCTTCACCCTCTTTGCCTTGAGGTCCAAGTGAGTAGAGATCATATCCATCAGGGTGATATTTTCCCGGATTACGATATACATAAGCGTTGCCCCACGGGTCAATAGGAACAGACTCCATTAATTTTTTCCAATGCACTGGCTTGGGGTCGGCAGAGGGGGGTTGAACGAGAGCAGCAAGACCTTGTTCGGTTGTCGGCTTTCTGAAATTGAGCATTTCATAGGTACGAAGCTGCATGGAAATTGCCTGAATATCACTGGTAACGCGTTGTTCTTTGGCAACATCAATATTACCGGCAAGAGAGTAAATAGCAGCTCCTACAAGAACTGAAATAATACCTAAGACGAGCATGATCTCAAAAAGGGTATACCCAGCTTCACGGAACGATTTTTTATTGGATCGAATTGAGGGAGTAAGAAGAAAAGACATAATGAATTAAGATAATCACTTTTTTGAGATAATCAAGGGGTAGCACTACTTTTACAAAGTGAAAAAGTGAAATGAGGTTGAAACGTTGATTCGTGAAAACTGACTAGACTAGAGCGTACAAAAGAGAACGCTTTTGTTTTTAGAATGAATTTGCCCCGACCTCCCTTTTAACGTGGGTGTGGTTCATCCCCATGAAGCATCTTGAGAGAACTATTTTTCAAATGAATCTTATATCCATGAGAATTACCTGAAGGTTGGACGGTGAGGAGAAGGTGGTTATCTTTCTCCCTCAAATAGTCATATGCAATGTAGATATAGGCGCTTCGCCAGCCTGCAATCAGATGTTGAGGCAAGAGATCATTTGTTTTGGTTTCAGTAATAAGCTCAGCGGAATCGAATTCAAAAGATGAAACGTTCAAAGGTCCTATAGATTTTCCGTTAAGCTCGACATCAATATGAGCCTTAAGATCGAGTCCTAAAATATCAGTCTGAAAGAGGGTCGCTTGAGGTTTTCTAGAGATATCAAAATTAAATTGTATGCTGCTATCAAGTTCCTCAATAGATGGAGAGAGCGATGCAGTGGTAACATGACCATGTGTAGTATCTCCTTTTTTTAGAACAGGAGTAGCCCCCTCTGCTAAATCTTGAGGAATAATGGTCGAGTGATCGATGATTGCTGGAATATTGTTTTCATGTAAAGCCGAAACAATAGCAGTTCGACCAGGACGCAGGATAATAGAGTGAAGCTGTTTAAATCGTCCCGCATGGCGCACAATAATTTTCCCTCCATCGATAGCAAGATCATTAGGAATAAGAATATTACGAGAGTTGATTCCAAGGGCTGGTCCGTTGATTCCAAGGCCACTGCAGAGCAATGATGAGTTAGAATCATTTTTGTTTTGTTTTTCAATCAAAGGCCCACCATCTCCCATATCCATAAAATTGACCGTGATAACAAAATTTTCAATATCAGTTCGCTCTGCAAGAGAAGGGATCGGGATTTCTACCAAGGAGGATTCCTCGTCAATGTGTGGAGCTAGGGCCCATTTAGGAATAGGACCAATTTTTTGTTCAGGGCTCAATGTGATTTTAAGAGGATCAAGAGAATCCTCAGCCTCTACAAGGGAGGAAGGGGCGTTGTCGGTGTTTGAAGCGGTGCTCTCTGTTTTTTGTAAATCGGCAAGGAATTTTTTGGAGGTTGCCGAAAGAGTCGGAGCAAGCTGCAGTGGGCTTGCAAAAGAGAGTGAAGCCAAGCAGCAGGAGAGTAGAGAGACGAACCAAAGGTGTAATAAGGAGGGGGATCTTCTGCGAAACATAAAATAAAAAATGATTCAATAGATTAATCTTTTTTCTGAAGAAAGCTAATCGATTCTCTTTTTTTACCAGATATATTTTCTTTAACCCGGATATTTCATACTGATCGTAACGAGGAGATCGCGAAGGCTGATGGGGTAAGGCAGACGAGCATTTTGATGCCGGGCTGTATGTGTACATACTGTCCAAATCAAAATGTGAGTCTAACGCAGCATCCATC
>JAIPKF010000113.1 GCA_021733705.1 Chthoniobacterales bacterium | reverse complement strand
GAAGGCTGATGGGGCAAGGCAGGCGAGCATTTTGATGTAGGGCTGTATGTGTACATACTGTCCAAATCAAAATGTGAGTCTAACGCAGCATCCATCTGGCTTCCCGGCTTACGCAGTAGATCGGTATGAAATATGCGGGCTAGGAAGCTACCTCTCTCTTTTTTTCCAGTACTCGTGGAGGCTATAGAGCACAAGAGGAAAGAGACAACCGAACACAATTCCAAAACCAATGGTAAGCTGGTATCTTAAAACATTACCAACGGCGATTTGACTTGGAGGCAAGAAGCCAAGAGTGATCGTAAATAGAGAGCTCAGCACACCAATAATACAAATAAACCAAAGTCCCACCTTTCCACCGGGTGTGACAAAAGCTCGTTTCACATGAGGATATTTGTACCTCAATCTCACGGCAGAGGCAAACATGGCAATGTAACCTAAGAGTGCTAAGAGTGAGGCAATATTCGTTAAGAGCAAGAATCCACTACTAACTGTGGGCATCAATAAAAAGAGAGCAGTTAGCACAGAAAAGATGAGTCCTTGAAGCAGTAAAATGAAGACGGGAACGTCATGACTGTTTTTTTTCCCTAGTTGACGAGGAAGGCAACCGTCATGACATGCTATGAGCAGACTTTTACTCGGCCCCAAAATCCAAGAATTCAATCCTCCTAGGGCTCCTAATGTGATTAAAAGAGCTAAGAGCGGCATGAGCCCGTGAAGATGAAAGGCATTAAAAAATGTCTCAAAGGCTTGGAGCAATCCAGCGATGATATTGAGCTTGGATTGTGGAACGACTAAGGCAATCGCAAGTGAGGAGAAAATCAGGCTGCCAAGAATAATTAAAACAGACCAAAAAATAGCTTTTGGATAGTTAACTTGAGGGTTTTTGACCTCTCCTGCATGAGCTGCAGAGAGTTCAATACCGACCAGACTATATAAAAGGACGGTCAAAAGAGCCATGTTGTCGATATTTTTGACATCGGGGAGCAGAGCATGCCAGCTCAATGAAATGCTGAGCGGTTTTCCCATGATCATCCAAATTATCCCGAGAATAATAATAAATCCCATTGGAATGAGGGTTCCAAGAATCACTGAAAGACTTCCAAAAATACTTGCTGTTTTGATCCCAAGAAAATTAAGAAACGTAATACCCCAAAATAAGAAAAAGATGACTGAGATCATACAAGGCTTGTTATTCACCAGGTTCGGATCGATACAATAAAAGAGCGTAGCAGCAATGAAGGACATCATTGTTGGAAACCAAGCAATGTTGCTAATCCATTGAACCCAAATAATCATAAATCCAAATTTAGGGCCAAATGCTTCTCTTACCCAAACGTACATTGCCCCAGACTCTGGCCACCCCGTTGACAATTCTGCTGAGACGAGTGCAGTAGGAACAAAAAAGAGTAATGCTGCCATAACATAGTAGAAGATCAGTGAAAGCCCATATTCGGCGCTAACAGGTAATATTCGCAAACTGTCGATAGCAGCGACATTCATCATTACCAAGGCAAAGAGGCTTAACGTTTTTTTATTCATAGAGTATGGGACCCAACCTCTACCAAGAGGTCAGTTACACAATTTGTAGGGAGAAGATAGAAGATTGGAACGAGCGCTTCGGCAAGAAAAACCGTCAATTCCTCTATTTTAGAATCTAACCCCATGATAAAATTCTTTTCAACCAGCCCTTTCAAACGAATGCTCTTACTTACTCCTGAATCTTGCGTTTAGCACTATCGATGATTTCTAATAACAATTCTCGTTCTTGAAGAGTTAGCTCGTGATTACAAAATTGTTTTATTTCGAGTAAGGATTCTAATAATAGGCCCCAACTATGAACCAATTCGCTACAGAGTGGATAATCTCTTAAAATATAAAAAAGGGGCTTCAAACATCGTCGTTCACACCACTCATCTATTAATCGCTCCAATTTTGCGAATATGGCATAGTTCTCATTCATCATAAGTTTTCATTGTTGAGGGTGTGTTATTTATTGTTAAGGATTCACATAGTTAGTTAATGATAAAAAAGATGTTATGTTACAAAATTTCTAAGTAGCAGGTGCTTCGCTTCTTAAATGCTCCAAAGCTGATTAGAACGGAGCTGAAGCTTTGGAATAAGATTCTGCAACAGCATGACCCAGAGAAGTAAAAAAACTGTATCGACGGAGACAGTTAACCCGCATATTTCATACTGATCGTGACGAGGAGGCCGCGAAGGCTGGTGGGGCAAGGCAGACGAGCATTTTGATGCCGGGCTGTATGTGTACATACTGCCCGAGGAGCAATTCGAAGCTGACGCAGTATCCATCAGGTGTTCGCAAGCCTCAGCAGAATCGGTATGAAATATCCGGGTTAGATCGAGCTTGATTATTTTTTTTGACCTATCGATGGGAATATTACAAATAGCGTTCCATGACGACATGTTGATGCCGTGAAAGATGGCTTGGTAGAACGCTTTCATAACGATGAAATGGAAAAACTACTTTTGTCACCTTGTTCCTAATTTTAAAAATGTCAACAACATTAACGCATGTTAACAGCATTTAACGCATCTTCGAAAGTTACCCCCATGATCACATTGATTTACGTTATGAGAATTCATAGATAGCTTCTTGCATGAAGAGATAGAAAAAGATAATTTATTAATATACATTTCCTTCATTGATTTCTATGGGCGCCCCAAAAACTTCTCCTGCACAAACACGAACAGGCTTTGCTTGTCATCAAGCAATATTGAAAAAAACGGACCATATTGCTAATTCAATTGGCTGGTCACGTAATGCACTTATTGTAGCCTCATTAATGCACATCATCCGCATGATTGAAGACAAATCTCACAACCTCATTCCTGATGTGGTCTTACAGGCACGTGCTGTCATATACGGTGATAAAGTGAAGCTTAAATTTCCATCTGTAGAAAAAGAAGGTACAGAGCAAGCGTCGTAGCTTTTCATCCCGTAGCCACATTACTTAGAATGTATCTTTGGTAATGCAATATATTTGGGTCTCCAGGTGGGAGTTTTAAGAGAACCATCCCAAACATATTCAAATAATTTACTCACAGGAAAGAGCACTAATCCAGGAAGGCCTTTGACATTAAGACGCATTTGCATGTTGATATGGTCTTCAAGGTAAAAGATATCTCCATAACCAATCATGCTAAATTCAGCACTTTGAATAGAGAGGTTTTTTGTATGAATAATTCCACGCTGTACCGTGAAATCGGCCGTTGCTTGTCGTGCTGCTTGATATCCTAAGCCAGGATAAATTTCGTTCATCAATGTTGAAAGAGGTCCAAAAATCGGCATCGCCAATACATTTCCATTTTTAATGAGTAAATGTCCTTGGCCCTTCATAGCATAGTCATCCTTAGCAATCGTAGAGAAACGGTAATTGCCACTTAACTTTCCTCCAGAAGTGTCGTAATCAAAATAGAGTTTTGTGATACTTTTGAAATCAATACCGTCAAGGTTAACATCAGCAGCATAACGACCGTTATCAGGAGCAATAGAAGCCGTGGCTTGCAGCTTTACATTTCCATCGAAAAGGGAAGCATCGGGAAGATTAATAAGAAGATCTTGTTTCTTAATCTTTACAGTACCGTCGACTTTAGTGAAGGTCAGATTACGTTTGATTAAGGTGTAATCAAGACCCCGTGGTGCATGAATTTGCACGATCAGATCATTTTTTAAAGGATCCTTAAGTCCAAGCTTTCCAGTAACTTTAATCTCAGGAGGAGCATGGAAGCGATAATCTTTAAGTGATTCTGCAATGCGAGGATCGATCCACATGAGAACGGAGATAGGGTCAACTCCCGATTTAATTCCAGGAAAAAGTATTTCTTGATTTTTAAAATCATAGATACACTCACCAGAGGCTGTTTCCTTGCCAATTTTTGCAATGATATTTTGAAAATCTAGAGCCCCCTCCTTCATTTGAAATGTTGCTCCAAGGGACTCAATCTCAGATCCTCTCACAGAGGATGAACCAAGATGGAGTGTCCCAGAACCTGAAAAAACTAGGGGATCAAGCTTAGGAGCGCTTCCTTCAAAAGTAACTTGAAGTGGATCTTTAAAATTGACCAGAGAGAGAAAATTCTGCAAAGAACCTTTTGCAGCTGGTTCAAGAGACTGAGGGAAGAGTGAAGCATGAATTCTTAGACGATTATCTTCAGGGGCTATCATGAGATCGGCCTCTAAGGAGCCTGGCTCACCACTCAGTTTTAAATCACGCACAAGAAAGCACCCTCCTTGATAAGCACAACCAAAAGAAAAATGATCCATAGAAATACCCCTATAGATAAAACGTCCTGACTCGACATGAGCTTCACTTTGAATAAGTGGTTTTTCATTTTTCCAATTCGTAGTCAAGGATCCTTCAACGTGAGGAGGATCAATCCAAACAGACTGAGTAAGTGGATTTTTTGATAATGCAAGATTAGCAAGAGCACCAATATCACACGTGCCTGAGAAATTTAAAGAAGCTTGGCGCTCGATAAAATTGGCATTTCCAGAAGCGTGAAGTTCTCCTTTATTATCTTCTATGAGTAGTTGATGTAGTTGTAACACAGAATTGGCATATTCTAAATCAGCTCTAATTGCTGTGAAGTTCCATATTCCGTAGTAACAGGGGCCTGAGCGAAAAAGGGCATGATCAATCCGGAGTGACGCATTATTGGTTAAATCACCACTTGCTTCGATATCAAGGATTGGAGGCCTTCCCTCCCATTCCATCCGTTGTATGAGTTGCTGAATGAGTTCTATTGTTTGAGCAATTTTTCCTGGTTCTTGCGAAGCGACAGCTTGAGGTGCAAATGTTTTGGGATTTAGAAAATTACCACTCGCATGAACATGGATGCCACAGAGGTCGAAGTTAGCATTGCTCAACGTTAACTGTCCTGGCGGTGAGACAATTTTTGCTTCTACATGATCAAGTCGCAAACGAGGTTCTTCCTTATTTCCAAGAGGAACATCGATCGATGTACGATTGAGCTGAAACAAATCAATTTGGATATTTCCTCGTGAAAGAGCCGATAAATTAGGAAAAATGGTAATCCTTTTGGCATGTACTAAAAGACGATGCGAGGCATTTTTTTCTAATAGCCGAAGGTCCTCTGCAATGAGTCCTTCACTGAGACTAAAAAGAAGTCGATGAATTTTTACTTCATAAAATTTACCAGCAAGTGCCTTTTCAATATGATGACGAACTGTATCTCCTAATCCATAAAAACGGGCTGTTAAAATAAAAAGAGGGGTGCCTGCTAAAATCAAGACAACAACGAGTTGAACACAGCGTGCTATGATATGGCGTGCCATAGCTTCAGCACGAGCAAGTACTACGTTAATTTTTTTTTTATTTATCATCAAAATAGGAAATTGTACGTCATCTTTTCTGTGTTGGTCCTAAAAAATAATGACTTCAACAATAAAAATAGGAGGAATTCTTCATTTTCTGAAGATCAAACACAAAACCCTACCATGATCCATCAGCACCACCGCCACCACTTTCACCTCCACCACCAGAAAAATTTCCCCAATCGTTACCCCCGCTACCACCACCTCCAAGCCCACCACC
>JAIPKF010000112.1 GCA_021733705.1 Chthoniobacterales bacterium | reverse complement strand
AGTTGCAAATAATATTTATGTTCAAATTGGTATAGTTCTTCTTATTGCCCTCTCAGCAAAGAATGCAATTCTTATTGTTGAAATGGCTCGAGAGCAACATCTTGAAGGAGAGGAGATCACTATGGCTGCAGCAAAAGCCGCGATTAACCGCTTTAGACCAATATTAATGACTTCGATTACATTTATCCTAGGGGTAACTCCTTTGATTCTAGCTTCAGGAGCTGGTGCTAGCGCGCGTAAGTCACTAGGAATTACCGTGGCTTCAGGAATGCTCTCTTCAACGTGTTTAGCAGTTGTCTTTGTTCCAGCTTTTTATGTCGTATTACAACGACTTAGTGAGAAAAAGAAGATTACGTAAAAATATAATCCAATTAACTTGTCGTATCTGTGTTCACAATCTATCACCCTCTCTTATCCGGGCTATAAAAAGTTCTTAGAGATGCTCGAGTACACTTTGACGAACCCGGAAAAGACCTACTCCAATGCGCTCAATTTCAGGAAGTTTTTTTCCAGTATTGCTAAACCAAACGTGAAGGTTCGCATTTTTCACTCCGATTTTATGAGCAAGTTCAGGAATTTTTATTCCGGCTGGACCTGCTTCCTTGAGTGCATCTAAAACTATCACTTTCATAGTTCCTCGAGAAGCTCTTTTGCTGATTTTTTCGGAACTATTGATTTTTTGGGTAGCGTGAACTCCTATTTTTTTTGGTTTCTTAAATTTGGAGGGTGTCGCGGAATTAAAATCACTTGCATGAGAGATAATTTTTTCCTCTAACTCCTTAAGTTCTTTCAAAAGCTCCTCTTTACGTTCTGAGAGCTTCAACATTTCACGTAATACGCTAATATTAATTTTAGTTAAGTCCATAGGCAAGTAATTTATAAAGTATTACAAACTTTAGCAACTAAAATTAATGAGCTTTCCACAAGTCGTAATAGATTTAGTATGAAATATCCGGGCTAATAGTTTCACTTGAAAATCTTAAATTATTGCAAGCAAAGTTGAACTAATCTTGATCTTTATTTAAGAGAAGGTTAATAACCAGAGTCCCGTCCATATGAACTGTGTTGATTTTTCTCTCCTATCTATAAAGGATAATTTCTCTTTTCAATTACCAGAAAAAGAAATTCATATCTGGTTAACGTATCTTAATACTTGCTCTGGCAATCATTTAAAAATTGATAGTGAAAAGAGGGATTCAAATTTTTCTTTGTTTGAAAGTAGAGTTCATAGCTCACAAATCTATTTGCGTTTTTTGTTAAGTCACTATTTAGAAATTTCTTTGGAGCGCCTCATTATTAATAAAACAGAACGTGGAAAACCGATTTTACTGAGCCATCCTAAAATCTCTTTTAGTATTGCTCATAGTGGAGGTCTTTTAGCGTTAGCATTTGCACGTCACCCGATAGGAATTGATCTGGAACATGTAAGGCCTGTGAGGGGAGGGGCGATTGCCAAAAAATTTTTTACCCTTGAGGAGATAAAATTTCTTAGCGTATCCTCAGAAGAGGATTTTTTTTATCTTTGGACCGCTAAAGAGGCTGCTTTAAAAGCAGATGGATGTGGTATTACAGAGGGACTCCGTCAGGCTGTTACGAAAATAGAGGAACATTCTATACTGGGAGTTGATCTCCATGGGAGGTCCATATCGATTGCACCTTGGTTTTTAAAAACAACATTAAAAAAACATTTTATTGGGTCTCTAGCCTCTTTTGTTTCACCATCTTTAATTCGCTGGTATGATTGCAGATCAGCTGATATTCTCTCACTTTAATGTCATTTCAGCAATTTCACTTATCAGACTCTGTCGTCCATGGTGCTCAACGGATGGGTTACGTTGAGCCAACTCCCATTCAACGAGAAGCCATCCCAAAAATCCTTCAAGGAAAAGATCTGATTGCATCAGCTCAGACAGGAACTGGAAAAACGGCAGCTTTTTCTTTACCTCTTTTAACATTGCTAGGCCCTGAAAAAGGGTACCCGCGAGCTCTTATTTTGGAACCTACCCGCGAATTAGCTCTTCAAGTGGAGGAGGCTTTAAAAGATTTTTCTTTTTTCTCATCACTGCGTGTTGCTGTTCTCTACGGTGGGGTTGGCTATGGTGCTCAAAAAAAGAGATTGGAAGAGGGGGTCGATATTATTGTGGCGACTCCAGGACGTCTTTTAGATCTTTTAAATCAAGGACTCACAACCTTAAAAGATATTGAAATTCTCGTTTTAGATGAAGTCGACCGAATGCTGGACATGGGATTTTTACCCGATGTACGTCGCCTTGTGGAGCAGTGTCCTAAAAAACGACAAACACTTCTTTTTTCAGCAACGATTCCTGATGAGATTGAACGTCTTTCTAGTTGGTGCATGATAGAGCCAGAAAAACTCGATATTGGAGAGCGCCGTTCGGCATCAGAATCAGTGACTCATGCCTTTTATCCTGTTGCCATGGCTCAAAAGTTTGAGTTATTACAAACTCTTTTAGAACGAACTGATTTTCAGAGTGTACTTGTTTTTTGTCGCACCAAAGATGGAGCAGATCGCATTGCTCGCCAGCTTCTTCAAGAAAAACATACCGTAGCTGTACTTCATTCAAATCGTTCTCAACAAGAGCGTATCGATGCTCTCGATGGTTTCAAAAATGGGCGTTATGAGGTCATGGTTGCTACCGATATCGCTGCACGTGGTATTGATATTGCAGGTGTGAGTCATGTGATTAATTATGACGTTCCGCAACATGCAGAGGATTATGTTCATCGTATTGGACGTACAGGACGTGCTGCTGCCATTGGTGATGCTTTTACCATCATGACTGTAGAGGATCTCCCTCATGTCAAAGCAATCGAGATCTTCATTGCTGCTAAGGTCCCACGTCTGAAACTTGAAAATTTTTCATACTTTTACACAACTTTGTTTAATGAAGAGGCTGCTGAGAAGCTTCTGAAAAATGTGCGTGGAGCACGGACACTCAAGGGATATAGCTACGGAGCGAAGAAGAGGAGATAACTCAGTAAACAAGACCAGGAAGATCTAGAGCTGATGTTCCGGAGCAGTTCACGATTCCATGCCAAAGTTGTGCAAGAGAATCTTGAATTGCTGGCCAGTAATAGGAAAATTCATAAAACCCAAAAATAAATAGGCCAAGAAATCCAAGTTCAAGAGCTACTGGAACAATCCTGTAGATAAGCCATGGTGGAATATAAACTACTAGCCATTCTGGCACATAGGCTGAATCAGACAGTTGTAGATCCAGAAAGAAATCTTTTATTCTCTCTAACAACGCCTCTCCCATTCCCAACCTAGCGGCAATAAGTCTGAATGTTGATAGAAATGCAGTCAGTAAACACATCCCGCACCCAATCAGTGACCTCATAAAACTCCATAAAGATTGAACCATACTCTCCTTGATGGTGATAGGTTCATAAGGATTTTCTGTAGTAATAGGAGTAATTATGGAGTCTTTAGGGGAAGCAGTGCTTCGTGTGAAATATTGTTCTAAAGAGGACCACGGAATGAGCTTGCCCAGCAGTTGCAGTCCGGCCATGACAGCTATGTAACCTACTAGGTCAAGAAGAAGAATGGAAGAGACCACTGAAAAACTGATTCCTTCTAAAGAGGTTACTCCCAGTGTAGTTGCTGCGTCATAACCTAAGAATCTAAAAATAGTATCGATCATGGTCCTTGGACATCCAAAAATGAGTCCTCTTCCTACAGTCCATGCAACATAAGTTCCTGTTGTATCATTAGCATGAGAACAATGCTCCATGGAGTTTGAGTTAGGATCATACTGATCCTCTTCTGAGGCTACTGCTGCGATGCGAAATCCAATAAAATTATTAGCGGTTAAAGGCTCATAAGCCTTTGGGGGGCTTTGCGCCATGAGTTCATTGTTCCAGTAGATGCTGTACTCGGAATTCCAAGAGCCACCTCGCACAATGTTATGTTCAGCTTGATCAGATGACGTAGTTATCGATTGAAAGCTGCTAGTCCATTCCGCAACATTTCCTCCCATATCGTAAGCCCCATAAGAGCTAGAGGTCTTTTCAAAATGATCTACTGGTGTAATCATTGGATTTTGTTTGCGAGGTTTCCACCCTGTTGCCATGGTTTTATAGTTGGCCTGATTGCTAACATCTCCTTGGCCATTGTTAGGGGCAGCATCGTGCTTTGTAGGATAAGCCCAATAGCCGGCATTGATTCCTCCTCCTTTGTAATAAGCTGCTTTGAACCATTCATCCTCAGAAGGAATGTAATAGCGAGCCTCAGGGTTGAATCGTGTTTCTTCTTTTTCTAAGGATGATTTTTGTGAAAACATATAGGCCCCTTCTTCGGTGCATTCTGTTAAAAAAAGAGGGTCTTCATCGTTGGTGGGAGCTCCATGTTCTAGCCAATTACAAAACCGCTTTGCATCATTCAAGCTCACATAGCTGATCGGAAGTCTACCTCTGTTTTCAAAAGGCTCGTAATGAAAGAAGGAAGTTCCATCCTCCTTAGTGAAAGAAGTTCGAATAATGCAAGCGATGTTGGGATCCTCTGTCATCTCTTTTTTGTAGAGGTGATGGGGATCATTTTGAGAAGCAACTGCGTTTAAAAAATCACAATATTGAGCTGCAGTAACCTCATATTTTGAGATAAAAAAAGAGTGATCGACCGCTCCTATATTTCTATTTAAAACATAATAACCACTATTAATATTATCATCCACAGAGTAATAAGAATAATTAGTATCCTTTTGATAGTTATAAGAAGTGCAGGTACTATTACCTGGATCACCAATTAATACGAAAGGAATTTTAAGTTTTGTAAGAGAGGCTTCATGGGTTTGTGAGTAGATGATTGAATGAAATGCAACATGGGTGAGTAGGAGGAAAAAAGAAAAAGTTTTCATTATAAAATTGTGCTAAAAAACATCAGGGTAGAAGGGTGCTCATTTTCTGAAAATGAGAGGAATCAGGAGAATACGAGTAGTGCGGTCAGATCGTTTCTAAACGTTTCTCTATGGTGAGAGCCGCGCTTGTGAATAGTTTCTTGCTCTGGCAAGAAGTCTCGTTAAAACACGAATGCTGCAGTTCGTAGGTTTGGGGGAGGTTTTGGTACCTCTATGATAGGCTCTGCATAGTCACCATGGTGAAACGCAGGATAGCAGACTGATGTATAGGTAGGAGATTCTAAAACGGCAATTAAGGGTAAAAAAAGATCCCATTTTTTGGTATTTTTTTGTAAGAAAGAGCCATGATTGGCTGTTTTTTTTCTCTCCATGCTAATTTTTTTACAGAGGGAGCAAGGGTATTTCCCACTAAATGTTTTTTCTAGAGCTGATTGTAAGGTGCTCTCTGAGGAGTAGGAGTAGATCATTTTCCCATAGGCGATCGCCTGAAAAAGTGTCCACTCACCCCCAGCAATCGAAAAAATGGCCAATGCAAGAAAGATCCTACTCAATATTTGAAGATGCTTTGGAAAAAAAGAGTCATTAACCCGGATATTTCATACTGAATCGTCATGAGGCGCTGTGCAAAGCTTATTAGTACAAGGCGGGCGAAGGATTGTGATGCCGGGCTGTATGAGTACATACCGCCCAAATCACAATTCGAGACCAACGCAGTAATGATGAGCTTTCCACAAGCCGTA
>JAIPKF010000111.1 GCA_021733705.1 Chthoniobacterales bacterium | reverse complement strand
TAACACAAGGCAGAAGTACAATTTTTTTAAGGGCAGCCTGGATCATACCATAACGGGCTTTGTGAATCATAAAGACAAGAGGAGTCTCTCCCTCACCTTGAGATTCAGGTTGCACCAGTGAAGAGATACTGATCCCTTCCTCTCCAAAAATCGTTGCAATCGTCGCAAGCACCCCAGGTCGATCTTCAACTGCAAGTCGCAGATAGTAAGAAGAAATGATTTCCAGAGCAGGTCGACTTTTTCCATAAAGGGAGTGAGGAGTAAAACCAACCAAGTGGCTTGAGACCTCGTTGGTTGAAGCAGCATGGAGTCTATGAGCTGCTGCTACAACAAGATCCCCAATGACAGAGCTTGCTGTAGGCTCACGTCCAGCCCCACGTCCATAAAAAAGGGCCTCTCCGACAAGATCCCCTTTTACCGCAATGGCATTGAAGGAGCCACTTACAGAAGCCAAAATACTTTTTTTCGGGATCAACGTAGGACTGACTCCTACTTCGATAAAGCCATCAGCAGTATCACGAATGCTAGCTAAGAGCTTAATGGAATAACCAAATTTTTTTGCAAAGGTGATGTCAGCTGCAGTGATTGCTTCGATCCCCTCTACTCGAACCTCCTGAGGTTGCACCCAGAAACCATAAGCCAAGGCAGCTAGAATAATAGCTTTGTGTCCCGCATCCCATCCGCTTAGATCGAGTGTTGGATCTGCTTCTGCATAGCCACGAGCGGTTGCCTCAGAAAGGGCCTCATCATAATCCAGCCCCTCCTCTTCCATGCGAGAGAGGATATAATTGGTCGTTCCATTGAGAATTCCATGAATCGATTCAATCCGATTTCCCACAAAAGCGTCGCGTAAATTTTGAATAATAGGAATGCCTCCAGCCACTGCAGCCTCATAAAAAATAGGAACACCCTTTTTTTTCGCAAGCGCAAAAATCTCCTCTCCTCGCTCTGCTAAGAGTGCTTTATTCCCAGTAACAACAGTGCGACCCGATTCCAACGCTCCTTTGATGAGTTCAAAAGCATCGGTGGTTCCCCCCATGAGTTCTACGATCACTTGAATCTTTGGATCACGTAAGAGATCTCTCCATGAGTCGACTAGAAGCTCCCTAGGAAAAATAGCATCACGTTTTTTCTTGGGATCACGCACAGCAATAGCACGCACTTCAAAAGAGGCTCCTGTGCGCTCTAAAAGAAGTTCCCGTTGCTTTTCTAAATATTTAAAAACCCCGCTACCAACCGTGCCAAATCCTGCAAGACCGATGCTGATGGGGTGAGTTGTCATAGAAACATTTTTTAAATTGCAGTCCCTAGTATACCTTGGAGAAAAGGAGCAGCCCCTGCACAGAGTGTACAGATATACCCTATAAGTCCTCCAGCATAGGTTTCAAAGCCTACTGCCATCCTTGAAGAATGCTCAGGATCTGCATTATATGCGTAAAGTGCATAGCCTAAAGAACCGGAAATAATGGCTGTAGCAAGCGTTGGAGATACGGAATATAGCTGTGCCACCATTGTGCCTAATTGGGTACATAGTGCTCCCATTCCTGTTAGAGCGGCGGTGTCAGCAATCACACCTTCGGCAGCGCATTCAGCTACCGGAGCTGCTTGAAAACACCTGAAAAGAGTTTGAAAAGCATCCTTAAGACAGTCAGGGATCAACCAATTCCCTATCCACTGAATAGCAGAGATAATTCCATTTATAAAAAGCTCTAAAAAATATTTTAATCCAAGCAAGAAAAAATGGATACTCCCTCCAGTTCCAGCACCTATTCCATAATCAATTGTTCTGTAAAAAACATCAGGATGATGTGCGAAAGTAGAAAAACCCTCCTTAGAATTATACACATCATGGAGATCTTGTGATATCACTTCTTTTGATTTTTCGTACATACCGTAAAGAGATGTATCTTTAGGCTCAATCAACACCACCCGAAAGCCAACATCATTGGAGGCATACTGAAGCAGTTCAAGACCTTGAGAACCATGTTCCTGAGGATCATTACTCTTCTGATCAATGAACACATAATTTTCAGAACTAATTTCCCTTGGGCTAGTTGATTTCCATGAACCTCCTCGAATAATAGTTGTTTCCATGGTAACGAGAGAATTAGTAGACGTTCTAGCAAGAGATCTAGAATCAGTCCATTGAGCCACATTACCCCCCATATCATAGGTTCCAAAGGGTCCTGGGGAGTATTTAAAAATACCAACCGGAGTTATATAGGGTAGGTTTTCCTTGGTATGAAAAAGATAAGGTTCCCCTGTTGTAGGGTCAATGTGAAATAGGCAATAATTGACATTTTGAAATGCATCTTTAGTTGCGATTGGCTGATTATGGACCTCCTCTAAGCTATTATATGGTTGGTTTCCTTCGGATGTAGAATATAACCAATATCTTCCATCATGGTCGCTATTGGCTTTATCATAATAGGCAGCCTTGTACCATTCATTTTCGCTAGGCAAGCGCCACAATCCTCCTGGCCATTTTGATTGATCGTAGGATTCTTGATTTTCTGAAAAATTAGCATGAAAGAGAGTTCCATTGAGAGTTGCATTAATGGTGTAGGGACCATCTTCGGTAGTTGTTTTATTTTCCTCACCCGTCTGGGGCTGTTTATGGGAGAGCCAGTTACAAAAGCGTATTGCTGCAAAAAAATCGATATAAGTGATAGGGAGTTGACCTCTATCGAGTGAATCCTCGTCCCCAGCCGCTTCTTTATCACCATCTTTCTTGCTGATTACTTTATAAGAAATGGTTCCTACTGGACTCGTGATTTTTTTAATACAATTCACAAAAGAATCTGTCTGCATTTTAGTATTAAAGAGATGAAAAGGATCAGCAGGAGATCCTTTTGTGGCTACCGCGTTGAGGAAAGCACACCACTCTCTGGCAGTCACATCAAATTTTCCAATCTTAAAATGATGATTCACAGAACCGTGACCATTAAGGTCAGGTTTATTTTCCGCATCATCAACGTTAACTGTCTCGATCATTAAAGTAAGGCTGGAATCCTTCTTGCTGTTTACCTCTGCTTTCAAACAAAAGCTAAATAACCCAAGAAGGGAGCAAAAAAGAAGAGTGCAAAGGGAATTTCTGGGGGGGGGATTCATCATAGTATTTTTGGAAAAAGGGAAGAGAATATAATTCGATCCTCTAAAACTTCAAGGGATAATTTTGAAGTTTAGCGAAGGAATCAAGCTCCTCCCCATTGATAGAACATCACAAATTTATTGATGAGCTATTTGCACTCCAAATTCCTCGGGAAACTTATCAATGAAGCTTTGGGTCGGCCATGAAGCAGCTTCACCAAAAGCACAGACAGTTCTTCCTGCAATATGATCAGCAATGTTGTGAAGCGTTGCAGAATCTGATTCTTGAGTCCCTTCAGCAATCATACGAGTAGAGAGCTTCGACATCCAAAGCACTCCCTCGCGACACGGAGTGCATTGCCCACAGCTTTCATGAGCGTAGAATTGATTGAGATTGTTGAGAGCCCACAGCATGTTACGAGAATCATCCATAACAATAACTCCAGCACTTCCAATCATAGAACCAGCAGCAGCTACCGAAGTAGCATCCATCACCATATCGAGAAGAGGTACCTCTTTATCAATGATGGTGCCATCATCAGCCTTAGCTTTGATCTTGAAAATTTCATTAGCACGTAAAACTTTAGAGGAGCTCCCTCCTGGAATCACGGCTTTGAGGCTTCTTCCAGGGCGCAGACCACCACAGATATCAAAAATCAACTCACCCAAGGTTACCGACCCAACAGCTAACTCATAAGGCCCTGGTTTCATCACATCACCACTGACACAGAGAACGCGGGTCCCTCCATCACCGGGAGTTCCCATAGCAGCATACTCTGCAGAACCGAGACGAAGAATATGTTTTACATGACAGATTGTCTCCACGTTGTTGACAATCGTTGGAGCCATGTAGAGACCTAATACTGCAGGAAAATAAGGGGGCTTAATTCGAGGATAAGGACGCTTTCCTTCAAGCGATTCCAAGAGGCTTGTCTCCTCTCCACAAATGTAGGCCCCTGCCCCTTCATGAAAGTAGACATCAAGATCAAAGCCCGTTCCAAAAATATTCTTTCCTAAGAAGCCACGATCACGGGCCTCTTGAATCGCTTTTTCCATGATCTCTTTGGCATGGGTATATTCACAGCGAACGTAAATGTAAGCCAAATGAATATTAAGTGCAAAGCACGTAATGATCATTCCCTCAAGTAACTGATGAGGGTCACGGTGGAGAATATAACGATCTTTGAAGGTTCCTGGCTCTGACTCATCCCCATTGACGCAAAGGTAGTGAGGTTTTCCATCATCCCGACGAATGAATCCCCACTTTACTCCAGTTGGAAAAGCAGCCCCTCCACGTCCTCGCAAATTAGAGGCCTTGACTTCATTGACAATTGCCTCAGGAGTCATGGTGAAAGCCTTTCTCGCTTCAACATATCCTCCATGGGCTAGGTAGTTCTCAATATCAGGGGTATAGTCGGACTTTCCAGCATTTTCAAAAACGATACGACGCTCTTTAGGATGAGGATGTTCAATAAGAGAAGACATAAAGTTTAGGAATTTTTTTTGATAATTTCTTCTGCATCTTGAAGAGAGACTCTTTCTACAAGGTCTTTGTTAACGAGGCAGACAGGAGCAGAACCACAGCTTGCAAGACATTCCACAAATTCCACACTAAATTTTCCATCAGGGCTTGTTGGAATTTCATGATGCCCTTCGCAAGTGGAATCGATGCCCGCACTCTTGCAAAATTTTTCATGAACTTCATAACTTCCAGCCAATGCACAAGAAAGGGTACGACAGACGCGAATAATAGTTTTGCCAGGAGCTTTCTGGCGAAACCATGGATAAAAGGTGACAAGCTCTAAAATAGCAATGGAATTGAGTTCTAATTTTGCAGCTATCCAATTAATGCCACTTTCATCAATAAAGCTAAAATGATTTTGCCACAAGTGGAGCAAGGGAAGGACAGCGCTCCGTTTCGAAACAGGATAGTGAGTGATGGCTTCTTCCATTTTATCTAGCAACGCTGACGGGATATTCTCTGCTTGCAACGTTGTAGAACCAAGAACATCGCGGTGAGATGACAGTTCGCAAAGGGAAGAAGGCTGTTCGATTTTGTTATAAGCTTGTTGGTCCATTAGAAAATTTTCTAAAGTTTAATCAGATAATTCCCACAAGTGTACAAAATGAATTTGTAAAGACGAGAAGATCTTTCTGGTTTTTTATCATTATTTAAGAACAAGCTCTCCATGACTCGAATTTCAAGATCATGGCTCCAGCGGTAGGATTCGAACCTACGACCAATCGGTTAACAGCCGACCGCTCTACCACTGAGCTACGCTGGATCAAGTGTCAAGAATCGCATTATTAATACGAAGAGCCGATGATTATCCATAAATCATCTCCGAATGCAACAGTCTTTAGAAAATAGTGACAAGGTCCTAATTAACCCGCATATTTCATACTGATCGTGACGAGGAGGCCGTGAAGGCTGATGGGGCAAGGCAGGCGAGCATTTTGATGTAGGGCTGTATGTGTACATACTGTCCAAATCAAAATGTGAGTCTAACGCAGCATCCATCTGGCTT
>JAIPKF010000110.1 GCA_021733705.1 Chthoniobacterales bacterium | reverse complement strand
TTACCTTTACCTGCTTCACACACTCGTCAACAAATCGGAGAATCGTATCCTCCCTTTCAACACCAAGATTCCCTGATTCGATAAGTTTAATTTCTCCGTCGTCCCAACCTGCTTTGATAGCCATGGGATAATGCTGCATGCGCTCATAGGCGCATCGGCTAAGGCTGGCCACACGCATAATGACGAGTTGTCTATCCTTATCACTCAGTTTGCCAGCGGGGAATGATGCCCCAAGTGAAAAAAACCCAGGTGTGCAACAGGTTGTTACTAGCAATCCCAACATCACGTTTGAAGGAAAACGATTATACTCTTTTTTTTGCTCCTTGGTGAGCATTTCAGGCTGCATGATATGAATTCAGGGCATGATAAGATTTCCTTATAGTTGGTTGTTTAGAAAAAAAGTGATTAGCCCGCATATTTCATACTGAAGTGTCATGAGGTGCCGTGTAAATCTTATGAGTACAAGGCGGTCGAAGGATTGTGATGCCGGGCTGTATGAGTCCCTACCGCCCCAATCACAATTCGAAACCAACACAGTAATGATGAGCTTTCCACAAGCCATAATAGATTTAGTGTGAAATATCCGGGTTAGTCTGTTCCGTTGCAATGAGTGCATCCATGGCCCTCCGCCCGTAACTTATCGCGATACTTGGACATCTGAGCAAAGAGTGCAAGGACGTCTGGTTCTTCTTTTGCGCCACTGAACTCATCATAGAAGTTTTTTACCGTGACGACGATCCGATCAGCATCATCCCAATCCGCATAACGCCCGAGAGGAATGTCGAAGGCTGCATCGATCGAGTTCATACCTAGATCGAAGCGCTTGCGTGTCTCTTCCTGCACAAACTCAAGGTAGCTTTTCATTTCGCGCACCGCCTTCTTGTCAGCAATCGGTCCATGGCCGGGGACTACAACATCGACCTCCAGCGCAAGGATCCTATCGCAGGCTTGGACACAATTCGAAGCTCCTGCCCAGGCGATTGGGGTTCCTTTATTGAATAAAAGATCACCGGTAAAGACTACCCTGTCTGCGGGTACAAAGGCGATCGTATCGCCCTTCGTATGCGCTGGCCCAAGTTATATCAATCGCACCGTCTTGTCGCCGACCTTGAGTTCAAGTTCTCCACTAAAAGTTCGGTCAGGCTTACGCAACTTTACTTCAGAGAAGTCAAAAGGTTTAAAAAGTTCCGCAAGGTACTCAGCACCAAGACCGAGTTGTTTAGCGTTAATCATCATAGAGTGGTAAAACTGCGGCACAGTTGGATCCATATCGTCATAAGTTGATTGCGTGGCTACGATTTCCGCTTCCACTACCAATTGGTTACCGAATGTGTGATCACCATTGCTGTGAGTATTGAAAAGCGTGTTGATGTGAGCAGCAGCAGGAATCGATCGACGCATCTCCTCCAGCATTTCGGCTGTTAACTTCAAATCGAACAGTGTATCAACCAGCAGGGTCTGTTCACTGTCGACAATGAGCCCTGCATTGCTCCAACCCCATGATCCATTTGGCTGAATGTAGGCCCAGATTCCGTTGCCAATGTCCTTCAATCCCTTTGTGAAAGTCCACTTTTGCATTGTTAGTTCTTAAATTAAAAACAAATCGCTCGTCAAATATCAAACTGTTACAACAATCACATGGATGATTCCTTCTAAATTCCGCAGTTGAAAAGGACCTGATTCTCCTCAACACTTGATATCAAGAGGAATTCATTCATTTATTGAAGCAAGACGCTACAACTTTATCTTTTCTCTCTAATTAATAGTACAAGCTTGATCTAGCCCGGATATTTCATACTGGTTCGTTGCGAGGCGCCGCGAATCCTGATGCAGACAAGGAAGGTGATGGATTGCGACGACGGCTGTATGTTTCATACTGCCCGAGAAAGACTTCGAGATCAACGCAGCATCCATCTGGCTTCCCGGCTTCCGTAGGTGATCGGTATGAAATATCCGGGCTAGTTGTTTGGCCTTAATTTTCCAATCTTCTGCTTCTTTGAAATATTGCTGAATACGTTGTTGATCAGGATTTGAATTTCGTGCTTCCTGAACTGCTTTAGTAAAACAATCCACTTCCTTATTAGCCCGCATATTTCATACTGGTTCGTCGCGAGGAGGCCTGTTAAAGCATGCTTGCTGCACTTTCTAAATAATTACGATGATCAAAGGCATCACTATCTAACAATAAAGCTCGAGCTGATAGCTCTTCACTTCGAGCCAGCGCTTCTTTTTCAATACAAAGCCACTTACTAACGTTAAGTTCGGCTTGTTGGTCTCTACTCAGCGTTTCATAAGGTGGACGTAATAGTGTGGCCGTGGCGACTCTGGCTTTAATGAGATCAGACTGATGAGTGATCGCATTAACCCGCATATTTCATACTGATCGTGATGCGTAGGCCGACTCATTACCGCGATAACTACATCTTGCAGTTGGAGTCTCATGAAGAACTATTTCAAAGAGACCTGAGAGGGAAGGTGTGAGCTTCACCCAAAACCATGCACACATATTTTCAATAGTCGGATTTTCTAATCCTTCAATATCATTGAGGTAAGCATGATCAACCAATTTCAATAAAGGGGCCATTGCTTTGGTGATATTAGCATGATCATAGACCCAGCCAACATGTGGATCGACCTCACCTAGTACAGAAATTTCAATTTTGAAACTATGACCATGCATGCGAGTGCATTTATGGCTTGTCTCAAGGTGAGGAAGCGTTTGAGCGGCTTCAAATGTGAACGTCTTCGTGAGGCATGCTTGCATAAAAAATTGTGTACTCTAAAGGTGAAACCTAAAAGCGACAATCAAAATGAGAGGTTTTACGTAGTTACGGATCAGCATGAAATAGGCGGGTTAACCCGGATATTTCATACTAATCACCTGCGGAGGCCGGGAAGCCAGATGGATGCTGCGTTAGCCCGGATATTTCATGCTGAATCGTCATGAGGCGCTGTGTAAAGCTTATTAGTACAAGGCGGGCGAAGGATTGTGATGCCGGGCTGTATGAGTACATACCGCCCAAGTCACAATTCGAGACCAACGCAGTAATGATGAGCTTTCCACAAGCCGTAATAGATTTAGTGTGAAATATCCGGGTTAGACTCACATTTTGATTTGGACAGTATGTACACATACAGCCCGGCATCAAAATGCTTTTCTGCCTTACCCCATCAGCCTTCGCAGCCTCCTCGTCACGATCAGTATGAAATATCCGGGTTAATGAGATTTGAAAAAAAATCACTTTAAAACAAATATCCTTTTTTCGTCTTTCTCTTAGGATTAGATTTTTTCTGATATGAGTTTTTTATCTCTGATTTATTGTCTTCACCCTTCAACCCCCAGCCTCTTCTAAATGTGTGGTATTGCTGGCATTTTCTCTGAGCAACTAATTACTCCTGCTCAAATTGAAAGGGCACAAATATCACTCCAGTCACGTGGCCCTGATGGATGGGGATCTCAGCAATTTTCTTTTCAACGAAACAGGGATGGTATCCCTCTCTTAGTGGCTCTGCTGCTTTAATTCATAGGCGTCTTAGTATTCAAGATCTCTCTGAAGTTGCATCCCAGCCGATGAGTAATGAAGATGGCTCACTCTGGATTATTTATAATGGCGAGATTTATGGATGGGAAGAAGAGGCAAGATTCTTGCGCGAACGTGGTCATCATTTTAAAAGTCATTCTGATACAGAATTCATTTTGCATGGATATGAAGAATGGGGAGATGCGGTTTTAGAACATCTTCGGGGCATGTTCTCCTTTTCCATTCTTGATCTAAGAAAACGTCGTCTTTTTCTAGTTCGCGATCGTCTAGGAGAAAAACCTCTTTTTTATACGTCTCAAAATAATCTATTCGCCTTTGCAAGTACAGCAGGAGCCCTCTCAAGACTTGTTGGGACAACTCCTTCTTGGAATCCCAAAGCCATTGATGCATTTTTAACACATCGCTACATTCCTGCTCCCCTTTCCATTGTGAACGGTTTTTGTAAACTCCCTCCACCTCACTTCCTGGTTCTCTCCCTTGAAAGGGAAGTTCCTGTAGCCGCCGAGCCACAAGAATATTGGAAACCACACCCCTCCGCCCATGATCCGGTAACTCTCTTAAGGGAATCGATTCGTCTTCGTCTTGTTTCGGATCGTCCTCTAGCCCGGATATTTCATACTGATTGTAACGAGGAGATCGCGAAGGCTGATGGGGTAAGGCAGACGAGCATTTTGATGCCGGGCTGTATGTGTACATACTGTCCAAATCAAAATGTGAGTCTAACGCAGCATCCATCTGGCTCCCCGGCCCCCCCAGGTGTTTAGTATGAAATATCCGGGCTAGGCCTTTTTCTCAGTGGCGGAATAGATTCTCAAGCTATCGCTGCAGTAATCACACAGGAAAAAATGCTACCTCAACTCCCAACCTTCACTGCCTGTTTTCCGAACAGTGATTCTTATGATGAATCCCGAGCTGCGGGAGAAATTGCTCATCGATTGGGGCTCTCCCAAACAGCACTACCTATAAAAATGGAGTTAGAGGATATGGCCACTATTGTGGGTGACCTTGACGAACCCTTTGCCGATCCTTCAGCCATTCCAACATGGTACCTTTGCCGCGCAGCTGTCCAAAAAATTGTTGTTGCACTCTCTGGTGATGGAGGAGACGAACTTTTTGCAGGTTATAAACGTTACCATGTTCATCAGCGAGGAGCTTTTTTGCTTCCTCGCTATGGAAAAAAAACAGATTGGAATACCCACTCTTTGTCTCTTAAAATTTCGAATAAAGACCGCTTGCGTCGTATTTTGCTAGGCTTTCAAATAGGCTGGGAAGAGGCCTATGCTCTAAGGTTTTCTGCATTTGATCCACTATCACGAGCTTTTTTACAACCTGATTTTTCAGTAGCAACAAGCTATTGGCGGCGCCCTTCTGGTTCGCTTTCTCCCCGAGCATGGATGCTCGAGTGCGATCGTCTCAATTATCTGCCAGAATATATTTTGAAAAAGTCAGATCTTTGTGGAATGGCTCATGGCCTTGAACTGCGAAGCCCCTTGTTAGACCATCGTTTTTTTGAAGCTGTCCAAGGGATGCCATTTCAAGAACGTTTTACCGAACCTTCAAAAAGATTTTTACAACAACAGATCGGTTCTCAAGCATTAGTTGGACCAAAACGAGGTTTTAATCCTCCTTTACATGCATGGCTGCATCAAAAATCATTTACCCCCATTTATGATGAACTCCCTCTCACTCTCTCTTCTCTTACCAATGGACAGCTTTCAGCAAAAAATCTTACCACTTTTTTAAAGCTTGCTAGAGACGATCATCGTCTTGATGAACTCACCTGGATGTTCATTGTCCTTACCTTTTCACTAAAGAAACTTGCTAGCCCGGATATTTCATACGGATCGTGACGACATATGTGCGCGTGCACACTGCCCGAGGAAGACTTCGAGATCAACGCAGCATCCATCTTGGCTTCCCGGTCTCCGCAGGTGATTGGTATAAAATATGCGGGCTAAAGAACTAGGAGTTTGAAGTAAATATAAATATTTTGCTTTGTTCTTATTCTTTTTTGATTCATGATAGTAATTCCTTTTCAGGTGTCTCTCGTGTTGGGACCTGATCATCTCCATAAGAACTAGT
>JAIPKF010000109.1 GCA_021733705.1 Chthoniobacterales bacterium | reverse complement strand
TAATAGATGGAATCTTTTTTCTATCGATGATTCCGATCATATTAATCTCAAACTTCCAGGTGGTATTCTTCCTAACCTTCTTGCATGGCTTGAGAAACAAGGAAAAACATACCCACCGGACACCTCTATTTGCTTAATGACTTTTCCACGGGTCCTTGGTTACGGCTTTAATCCTGTCTCATTCTATTTTATTCGCTCCAGAGAAGGGAAGACTCTTGCTGTTGTTGCAGAAGTGGTGAACACCTTCCGGGAGATGAAGCTTTTTTTAGTTGATGCGTGTGATCTCCATGGATTCTGGCACCGAAGGGTAGCCAAGAACTTTTATGTCTCTCCATTCTCAGATCCAGGACTCGAATTTGACTTTAAAATAGGTGAGCCAGGAGAAAAATGGCATGTCAATATAGATAGTTACGAAAAGGCTGAACGCGTTCTTCATAGCTCGATTCGTGGAGAAAGACGACCACTTTCTTCTAGGCGAATCCTCTGGTATTTCTTAAAATATCCCTTTTTATCACTTCGAATCATAGGACTCATCCATTGGCATGCATTTTTATTATGGAAAAAACAAATTCCTTTTTTTCAAAAACATGACCGCCAAGAAGCTCAATGTGACGTTTTAAGACCCTATTCCAATAAAAATAAAAATCATGACTGAATCCCCATTGCAAGAAACTGTTCCCTTGCATCAAACTCCCTACACCAACAAAACCCTCTCCGAGTATTTTGTTTTTAATGCACTTAAAAAAATGTCACAGGGAGGCCTTCGTGTTGATATCCAGAGCGCTTCAAGTCGTTATTTTGGAAAGCCCGGAGCTCCAATTACAGCTCATGTTCAGATTCATCATCCAGCAACATTTTTTAAATATTGTGCTTTTTATGGAGATATTGGGCTCGGCCAAGCCTATACCGAGGAGCTCTGGAATACAGCCGTTATTAGAGCTGTAATTTCTTGGTTTATTGACAATCTCAACGAAATTCAAGGTGTCAATACAAAGTCCACAAATATCCCAAGCGTTAATTTTTTAACGATTATCAACTGGGTGCGTCACCTGAAGCGTAGCAACAATCTCACCATGAGTAAGCGCAATATTGCAGAGCATTATGACTTGGGTAATGATTTCTATGCTCTTTGGTTAGATCCTACAATGACTTATTCGAGTGCTAAGTTCCTAGGCCAAGACCAATCTTTACAAGAGGCACAGGAAGCCAAGTACGAAGCTCTCTGTCAAAAACTTCATCTCAAATCAACAGATCATCTGCTTGAAATTGGCTCTGGTTGGGGAGGCTTTGCCCTCTATGCAGCAAAAAAATATGGCTGTCGAATTACTGGTGTCACCATTTCCCAAGCACAGGCTAACTATGCCAATGAAAAAATCGCTTTAGCTGGGCTTCAAAGTCAAATCACCATTCGTATCGAAGACTACCGTCATATCACTGGAAGTTATGACAAAATTGTTTCTATTGAAATGCTCGAAGCTGTTGGAGATAGGTACCATGAAGCATTCTTCTTAAAATGCCATGAGGTTTTGAAACCAAATGGTCTTCTTGGAGTTCAAATGATTACCGTACCTGATTATCGCTATCCTAGCCTCAAAAGAAGTGTCGATTGGATTCAACGACATATTTTTCCAGGATCGCTATTGCTAAGTGTCGGAAGAATTAATCAAGTCCTTTTAAACACTAGCAACCTCTTCTTGCACGATTTGGAAGATCTAGGTAGCAGCTATGCAAAGACTCTTGCCACATGGCATCAAAATTTCAATGCAGTATTACCTCAAATCAAAGCACTCGGTTTTGATGAACCCTTTATCCGCAGTTGGAATTATTATCTTCAATATTGTGAGGCCGCTTTTACAACGCGCAATATTTCCGTAGTGCAGGCGATTTATACTCGACCGAATAATAAGAATCTATGATTGATCCATTTTTCCTGTTTTTTGCTGCTACTGCAGCCATGATGACCCTGTTTACTTTGGCATGGAGTTGGGCTCGTTTATGCAACAATTACTCCATAGTAGATGCCTTTTGGGCCGGAGGATTAGCAACAACAGGACTCAATTTTTTACTTCTCCCAGGAATCTGGAGTCTGAAGAATTGCTGTATTGCTCTCCTCTTTGCATGTTGGAGCATACGTCTCACTTGGCATCTAACCTACCGCATTGCTAAAGCACATCCCCACGAAGATCGACGCTACCAAGCACTACGTGAGGCATGGAACAAAAATGAACCCCTCTTTTCTTTCTTGTTTTTTCAAGCGCAAGCACTCTCAGTTGTTTTTTTGACTCTTCCCTTTCTCTTTATTGGAAGGAATCAAAATCCTCATTGGAGTATTGTGGAGCTTGTTGGAGTTTTTTTTCTTGCCATAAGCATTTCAGGAGAAGCCCTCGCAGATCAACAATTAGCCTCTTTTATCAAGAATCGGCACAACTCGTCTGATGTTTGTCAGAAAGGTCTTTGGTACTACTCTCGACATCCCAATTATTTTTTTGAGATGGTGATCTGGATCAGTTTTTATTTGATTGCATCAGGATCTCCATGGGGATGGACAACTTTTTATGCTCCAGCCACGATTATTTTTCTCCTTTTCAAAGTCACTGGCATTCCACCTGCAGAGGCCTCCTCGCTACGAAGCAAGGGTGTGGCATATAAGCACTATCAAGAGACTACTTCCATTTTGATTCCTTGGTTTCCTAAACAATCATGAGCATACTAAATACCCTTCTTGCCAAAAACCTTTTTCCTGATCCTCTTATCCGGCTTGGGATACGCCAACGCCTTGCATCACACCTCGCTCGTTTTGAAAAGCTTAGCTGTGAAAAAAGTCAGGAACTCCTGATGCAACATATTGCTAGTCTGCATGCAAGTCCACTCGCCATTGCCACAGCAGAAGCCAATGAACAGCACTACGAGCTGCCAACAGCATTCTTTGAATTAGTCTTAGGAAAGCATAAAAAATATAGTTCTGGTTATTGGGATCACGGAATCAATAATCTCGATGAAGCTGAAGAACGGATGTTAGCACTTACCTGCGAGCGAGCTCAGCTAGCAGACGGACAACGTATCCTGGAATTAGGCTGTGGTTGGGGCTCACTCACACTTTGGATGGCCTCGCATTATCCTAAGGCCCAGATTACAGCAATTTCTAATTCACGTACTCAGAGAGCCTACATCGAATCACAACTCTCAGCACGCAACCTAAGCAACGTAACGGTACGTACCGTCAACATGACGGAGTACCTAGGAGAGGGCGAGAAGAGCTTTGATCGTATTGTTTCAGTGGAAATGTTCGAACATATGAAGAATTATGAACTCTTGTTGGAGCGTATTGCTAGTTGGCTCCAACCAGAGGGATTGCTCTTTATCCATATCTTCACACACCGACAAATCGCTTATCATTTTGAACTGGGTGACCAAGATGATTGGCTAGCACGCTATTTTTTTACTGGTGGCCAGATGCCCTCAGATGATCTTCTACTTTATTTTCAAAAAGATCTTCATATCCAAGATCATTGGCAAGTTAGTGGAACCCATTACCAGAAAACCGCACGAGCCTGGCTAGAGCGAATGGATACATCAAAAAAGGAGATCATGCCTCTCATGGGAACAACTTATGGCCAAGAAGAAAAAAAACGATGGTGGGTCTATTGGCGGATATTTTTTATGGCCTGCGAAGAACTCTGGGGTTACAAAAATGGAGAGGAGTGGATTGTCTCTCATTACTTATTTCAAAAACCAAAATCAAAATGAGTATACCCGCTTATTTCATACTGGTTCGTCGCGAGGTGCCGCGAAGGCTGATGGGGGCAAGGCAGGCGAGCATTTTGATGTAGGGCTGTATGTGTACATACTGTCCAAATCAAAATGTGAGTCTAACGCAGCATCCATCTGGCTTCCCGGCTTACGCAGTAGATCGGTATGAAATATGCGGGCTAGCTCTATTCAACGATATTAACAGGAAGATGTATAAAAAAGTGTCTTGAACCTGTTAGGTCTGACTCGTTTGCCTCTAAAGAGGGTTCCTTATTAGAAACGTGACCCTCAAAAATGAGCTCAATCTTTCCGATTGATTTTTTTATAAAAATGGGATGAGTCGGTTCATCGGGATTTGAGTACTCTACAATTCCAGGGCTACTTTCTTCCACACTAATGAGTTGAAAGTCACAAAAAAGGTCAGTTTTGGTAGCGTTATATTTTGTTATTGTTGAGTTGTAAATTGAGGCCTGAATGCAAAGTTTATCTTTTGTTATTAGACCATAAAGTGGAATGGTGATATCAGGAAGAACTACAGAATCCGAATTAGGGATTGGCTGAAGTATGGACAATTCATCACCTCCCAGTTTCATGTTAGGCCAATCCTTATCATTATCGTAGTTGTATTGAATGCAAAAAAAGATATCACGATATAGTGAAGAGGTTTTTTCTGGCTCTTGAGTTTGAGCCTGTATCAAACAGCTACTTATGGCTAATATAATGCTCATCAGTGATGAGATAAAAATTGATGTTCTTTTCATAATATTTTTTAGTGGAGGGCCGCATGGTGATAGCTAGAACAAGACAAAAAATCAAGTATAATAACCTGAATTTCGTAATCCGAAGGAATAAAATTAGGTTATATAGTCAAATTACTTAGCCCGGATATTTCATACTGATCGTGACGAGGAGACCGCGAAGGCTGATGGGGTAAGGCGAGCGATGAAGTCTGACGACGGCTGTATGAGTACATACTGCCCGAGGAGGACTTCGAGCTCAACGCAGCATCCATCAGGCTTCCCGGCCTCCACAGGTGATTAGTGTGAAATTTCCGGGTTAGAGCGAATGTTTCATGCTAGAATGTCATTAAAAATGTTAGAGCATCATCATTCTCTTGAGATTTATTGACACATCCTATTTTTTACAAAAATCGAGGCTCTCAGCTTGCTTCAAAGTACGATTCAGTATGAAATATTGAACTCGGATATTTTATTCCTCATTTGCTAATAATTTAATAACCACCATATGTCACATCCTCGCACCGCACTACTTTTCTCAGGCCAGGGAGCTCAAATTGTTGGCATGGGCCAAGATCTGGCATTCCATTTTCCAACTGCAGCCGCTCTTTTTGAAGAGGCCAATGACCTTCTCAACGTCCCCCTTTCTCAAATCATGTTTGAGGGACCCACAGAGAAACTCACGCAAACGGTACTCTGTCAACCGGCTCTCTATGTTCACGGACTTGTTTGCTTGGCTTTATTAAAAGAAAAGTTACCTCATCTCAAATTACATGCAGCTGCAGGTCTCTCGCTTGGGGAATTCACGGCCCATGCAGCTGCAGGAACATTTAATTTTGCAACGGGTTTGAAACTTGTAGAACAACGAGCTCAATTTATGCAAGAGGCCTGTGAGGAGACTGAGGGCAGCATGGCTGCTATGATCGGCGCAGAGGAAGAGGTTGTCTATCGGCTTGCTTCGGTCGCTGATGTTGATGTAGCTAATTTTAATGCACCCGGTCAAATTGTGATTTCTGGTGAAAAGAGGAATATTGCAAAGGCCCTTGAATTAGCAAAAGAATTTGGCATTCGAAAGGCTATTGAGCTCCAAGTAGCTGGTGCTTTTCATTCACGACTCATGGATGCTGCACGGCAAGAATTAAAAATTGTCCTAGAGACAACCCCCATGGTAACGCCGCAAATTCC
>JAIPKF010000108.1 GCA_021733705.1 Chthoniobacterales bacterium | reverse complement strand
GCTTCGTTTTATCATGATCGATCCAAAGGTTGTGGAGATGCAGATCTACAACAAGCTACCACACTTGGTAACACCTGTGGTAACCGACCCCAAAAAAGTCTTGCTTGCACTCCGTTGGGTCATTGATGAAATGGAATTACGTTACAAGATTTTTGCAAAAACGGGGGTCCGCAATATCAGCGGTTTTAATGCTCGTCCTAAGCCTCATAAAGAGATGGTAGAGGAGCCTCTTGATTCAATTATCCACGAAGAAACAAACGATCCCTTGCTGGGAGGTGATCTCACTACTGCCTCTTTGCTCGAAGAGGAGCTACCTACTGCAAAAGCAGTTCCGTATCAATCTTCACGTGAAGAGGAAATTATTATTCCAGACTTTATGCCCTTTATCGTAGTTATTGTCGATGAGTTGGCGGATCTCATGCAAACGGCTCCTGCAGATGTGGAGTCGGCTATAGCTCGTATTACTCAGATGGCACGTGCTGCAGGAATTCATATGATTGTGGCCACACAAACTCCACGAGCTGATGTGGTGACTGGAATCATCAAGGCGAATATTCCCACTCGTATCGCTTTCCAAGTAGCTTCCAAACTCGATAGCCGAGTCATTCTCGACCAAAATGGAGCTGATCGTTTGTTAGGACAGGGGGATATGCTCTATTTGCCACCAGGAAGTGCTAAGGTCTTGCGAGCTCAAGGAGTGCTTGTTACCGATGAGGAGATTGGAAGGGTGGTCGATTTTCTTGGAGCGCAGAGCTCGCCGATCTTTGAACCCTCTATTGCTGCAAAACTTTCCAATGCAACAATGCCTGAGGAAGATATCACTGAGGAGGAAGAGGAGCTCGTTACAAAATGCTTGGAGATTATTCGCCAAGAAAAGAAAGCCTCCACATCGATGCTTCAACGTCGCCTTCGCCTCGGCTACACACGCGCAGCACGCGTGGTCGATATTTTGGAGCAACGTGGTATTTTAGGACCTAAGGATGGAGCTCGCGATCGTGAGATTTTAATAGATCTTGGATAGTTTTAATTTTTTTTAAGAACGAACAAGTGGACGTAGGGCCTCCTTTTTACTTGCCTTTAAGAAATGGAGCTTTATTTTTCTCTCTTTTATGAAAGCCCCCCGTTCTTCCAGCATTTTCTTACTTCTTCTTTTTTTAGTTTTGGCCGCGTTTGCATGGAAGTGTGGCTTTTTCTTTTGTGAGAAAAAAAAGAGTCCGGTAGCCACTTCTTGTGCAGCCCAAAAAAATATTTCTGTTATTGGACATAAGTATTTTAAGCAATCGAATGCGAATCAAAGTAATGGGAGTGCTTCTCTCCAAGCTCGCCGAACGATTCCGATCGTTCCAGCACCACTCGATCATCTTTCAGATCAAGAACTCCAAGAATTTCCTGGAGGTACGGTTGTGGAGTCTGCTCAAGTAGATGGACCAGAACCTGGAGAAAAAACACGACTGAGAATTCTTAAGACCAATTTTAAATATCCCTTGATTCGTACCGAAGAGGTCGTGGATGAAAAAAATAACTCTGTAGTGATCCGTGAGGAGATGGTTGCAAGCCATTTACTAGTGACCTTAGCGGAGGGAGAAGATCCTCAAAAATTTCTTAAGAAAATGGGTTCATTGGCTACTTCTATTGTGAAAGTAAATTCCAATGCTCCCCTCTATCGTCTTAACTTGCTCTCATCGAAACTAGAGTCACTTCCTGAAGCTTTAGAAAAAAGCACCTCCGCAACTGCAGGAATTGGAGAGCCTGATTTCCTCTCTCACCTCCATAAAATGCCAGAGAAGCCTCTCTACAAATCGGATCAATGGGCATTCTGGCCTAGTCACTATTTTATGCCTAACTATGATGGACACAGTACATGGTACCAATATTACCGTCCTGATGCTAATGATCAATCCTACTATTCTTGCTATTCAGGGATCAATGCTGAGGCTGCTTGGGATATTCGTACGGATGCTTCTTCAGTCATTGTGGCAGTTATTGATACCGGTATTCGTTATAACCACCATGATCTTGCTCCTAATATGTGGCATAATCCCAGACCCTCAGCAGCAGGTGATCTCTATGGCTGGAATGCCTATGACGATAACGGAGATCCGATGTCTGTTGCCAGTGACCTAGATCCATATTCAGGACATGGTACTCATTGTGCTGGGACTATTGGGGCTTATAGCAGTGAGAATGGTCAAACAATGTATGGGGTTGCTGGGGTCGCCTGGAAAGTACAACTCATGGCGTGTAAATACTTGGGGCCTGGTGGTGATGGAGTGAGAAGTGATGAGATTACTTGCCTCGACTATGCTATTAATCATGGAGCTCAAATTATCAATTGTAGCTTTGGGGGTTATTCTTGGTCTTATGCCGAATATGAAGCCTACAAACGTGCTCGAGACCACGGAATCATTGTGGTAACAGGTGCGGGCAATGATACTAGGGATGAAAGTAATAGTTGGCTACTTTATCCAGGCTCTTTTCAGCTTGATAACATTGTAAATGTAGCTGCATTGGATCCGTGGGGTTACCTTGCCACCTTTTCTAACTATGGAGGTGACAATGTTCACCTAGCTGCACCTGGGGTAGATATCTTCTCAACATGGAATAGCTCTGATGATGCACACCAACGCATGGATGGAACATCTGCTGCAGCTCCTTTTGTAACTGGAGCCTTTGCGCTTTTAAAAGCCCATTTTCCCAAGGAATCGTATCGACAGCTCATTGCACGATTACTTCATGCCACGGATAAAAATCAGTCACTTGAAGGGAAAACAATCACCGGTGGATCGTTAAACATTGGACAAGCTTTAATGGGGCCAACACCGAGCGATCGAGATCTTTATACTCCCCATGAAAGTGATATTGAATGGGTTAACTCAATGAACCAAAATCTTGATTTTAATAAATCAAAAATTGAATGGTCAGACTATTATTGGAACATCGATTATTAGAACTTTTAGCCCGGATATTTCACACTGATCGTGATAAGAGAGCTACGAAGGCTGATGGGGCAAGGCGAGAGATGAAGTCTGACGACATATCCGCGTGTACATACTGCCGGAGGAGCAATTCGAAGCTGACGCAGTATCCATCAGGTATTCGCAAGCCGCAGCAGAATCGGTATGAAATATGTGGGCTAGGAACTCATCTTTGCTGCCGTATAAATAGTAACAATTCCAAAGGTCATTGGGTCAGCAGTGGCATGGAAGAAATCACATTTTTTGAGTAAAGAGAGCATTTTTTTTCCTGAGGGAAAGGCTTCAATTGATCCTCCCATATATTCATAGGCATTACTATTCCCTGTAACCCAACCAGCAAGGTGTGGCAAGAGGTGGTGCAAGTAGAAACGGTATGCAGGACGCAGGAGAGAAGATGTAGGTAGTGAAAAATCGAGGATTAAAAGATGACCTCCAGGTCTTAAAATACGGTATATTTCTCGTAACCCATCCTCCCAGGAAGCCATGTTGCGAAGACCAAAAGAAATGGTAACGACATCAAAAGATTTTTCTTCGTAGGGGAGGGAGAGGCCATCGGCTTCTAGGAAGGCAATCGATTTTGCAGTAATCTTTTTTTGGGCTCGTTGAATTTGTTTTAATCGAGCTTGTTCGAGCATCGGAGCACAGAAATCGACTCCAATAATTTCTGTATTAGGTAATTTTTTTCTTAGATCAAAAGCCAATTCACCATTGCCAGTGGCAACATCAAGAATGTTTTTGGGATTCCACAGTTGCACTTTTTTTGCAACACAATGGCGCCACCAGAAATCAAGACCACCAGATAATAAGTGGTTCACCAATGCATAGCGTCCTGCAATCGAGCAAAAGAGATCTTTAACATATTCGGGATTCATGAATCAAAAAACCAATGATATAAAGCTGTGAATGATTATTTCTAAAAAGAGGGTGTGAAAAATCCCAATTTTATTTGAAGATTGTAAAAAAATTAGTTTGCTCACGAGAGGACTCGAACCTCCATGGAATTACCCATACGCTTCTGAGACGTACGCGTCTGCCAATTTCGCCACGTGAGCTAGCCCGAATATTTCATACCAATCTACTACGGAAGCCGGGAAGCCAGATGGATGCTGCGTTGAGCTCGAAATCCTCCTCGGGCAGTATGTACTCATACATCCGTCGTCAGACTTCATCGCTCGCCTTACCCCATCAGCCTTCGCGGCCTCCTCGTCACGACCAGCATGAAATATCCGGGCTAGTATGGATATTTGATTGTGCCACACATCCAATGTGTGATACTTTCACTAACTTATTGAAAAATGTAAATCATCAATAAATTTTAAATAATTACAGTTTTTTTAAAATTCTACTGGCGCATTTACTTATCTCATGGCACATATTTATTACCTATGAAGTCACACACGAATCTTACCTTGTTCACATTCCTCGTTACTCCTTTTCTAGCAGCTTCTTTACTGAAAGCTCAAATAGCACCTGCTCCAGCAGCAAGTCCTGCTCCAATCACCACGACATCATCCGCACAGGGTGATTCTTCAAGTGCTACTGAAAAAGCTCTTGCAAAAGCAAAAGATGCAGTAGCTGCTGCAAAGGAAAAATTAGGAGCTCGTAAGGATAAAGATTCTAGTGCCAAGGTCTCTGGAGCTTCTTCCACTGTCATTGCATTGAAGGATCCTGTGGCCATTGTTGATGGAACAAAAATTTCTAAAGCAGACTTAGAGAAGGCATTTAAAGAGGCTGTTGCTTCCAGCAATATCAATCCAGCGACACTTACTGCTGACCAAAAAATTCAAGGGTATCATCAAATTTTAGATGCTCTCATTATGGAGAAGCTTGTTGATAAAAAATCTTCGGGAACGGAGGTTTCTGATGCTGATGTCAATGCTGAGATTGAAAAGATTCAAAAACAATTTCCAACACCTGAAGCCTTCAATGCAGAACTGAAAAAATCGGGACAACCCATGGATCAATTTACAAGTAATTTAAAAAAATCGATGCGTCAGACAAAGTGGATGAAAGAACAGATACAAGGAAAGGATATTGTAACAGATGCTGATGCTCAAAAATTCTACAATGAAAATATTAAACAATTTGCTAATCCAGAAATGGTGAAGGCATCACATATTCTTTTCTTAGTACCCCAAGGTGCTTCTGATTCTGTTGTGAAAGCAAAGGAAGCGGCTGCTAAAGCTGCTATTGTGAGAGCTAATAAAGGGGAAGATTTTTCTAAACTAGCAATGGAACTTTCAGAAGAACCAGGTGCTAAGCAACGGGGTGGTGATCTCGGTTTTTTCAGCAAGAGCCAGATGGTTCCTGAATTTGCTTCAGCAGCCTTTGATCAAAAGATTGGTTCTGTAAGCGCCACTCCAGTAAAAACAAAGTTTGGTTTTCATGTCATCAAAGTTGCTGAGAAAAAACCAGCAGGAACAGCAACCTTTGTTGAGGTTAAACCGAACATTATTGCTTATCTTCAAAACCAGAAGCGTCGTGCAGCTTTTAAAGGAGAGATGCAACAACTTCGTCAAACAGCAAAGATTGAAAATTTTCTCCCTGCACCAGCAATTATTACTCCTGCTTCAATAAAACCTTCTGCCCCAGATAAAGCTCCTTCTTCTACTACTATACCAACAAAAGCCCCCGCAGCAGCCACACCAATCCCTGCTTCACCTAATTCCACTCCTGCTGCAAAGAATTAATTTGAGGTTTC
>JAIPKF010000107.1 GCA_021733705.1 Chthoniobacterales bacterium | reverse complement strand
TTTTAAAAACATCAGGAGTGAGAGCTTGGTGCCAGAGGCTCTTAATTTCGGAGAGTTGGGGCCAGAGGTCTCGAAGAAACACAGGTGCTTTCACCCCTTCTAAACCTCCAAAGCCGAGTGGTTCTTTTTCAAAATCGATATTTACTCGCCCTGCAAGTGCAAAAGCGACCACGAGGGGTGGGGACATTAAAAAATTGGCTTTAATCGAAGGATGAATACGTGCTTCAAAATTACGATTACCTGAGAGGACTGCCGCAGTGATGAGATCATGTTCGTGAATGACTTTTTCTATTTCAGGATCAAGAGGTCCAGAATTGCCAATGCAGGTAGTACAACCATAACCCACAGTTTGGAATCCGAGTTGGTCGAGATACTTTTGTAGGCCAGTTGTTTCAAGATAGTCGGTAACGACACGGGAACCAGGTGCTAAAGAGGTTTTGACGGTTGGGCTTATTAAGAGGCCTCGCTCAACCGCTTTTTTAGCAAGGAGTCCTGCTGCTATCATGACCAAAGGATTGCTCGTATTGGTACAGCTAGTAATCGCAGCAATAAGGAGACTTCCATGTCCAATATGAGTGTCATTTCTACGAAATGGAGATTCGGGCATCTCTGCGATAGGGTCTGGGGTTGGACGATCCTCAATCATTTCTTGTTCGCTTCTTGGAAGAAAAGATTTTCGAGAGAGGGTTTTTACTGCATGGTGAGGATGGTTCTTGCTTTTTCCATAGCCACCCTCAGCACTCTCTTTTTCCAGTAAACTTTCAAAAGTCGACTTGATTGAGGCTAAGGGAATGAGATCTTGAGGGCGCTTAGGTCCAGCAACACTAGGCTCTATACTGCTTAGATCGAGGTGGAGATCGATGCTATAATCGATCTGGCCGACTTGTGGCATTCCAAAGAGACCTTGAGCTTGAAAATAATTTCTAAAAGCGACACATTTCTCCTCGCTACGCCCCGTTGCTTCCATGTAAGCAATTGATTCCTCGTCGACGGGGAAGAGTCCCATCGTGGCACCATACTCTGGAGCCATATTGGCAATAGTCGCCCGGTCAGGCAGAGAGAGCTTTGCAGCTCCTTCACCATAGAATTCCACAAATTTATTTACGACTTTAGCATTTCGGAGCATTTGAGTAATGTGGAGTGCTAGATCGGTTGCCGTAACTCCCTCCAGAAGCGCTCCTGTGAGCTGCACACCAACCACCTCGGGAGTCAAAAAATAGACCGGTTGACCCAGCATTCCTGCCTCTGCTTCAATACCACCAACACCCCATCCCACAATACCCAAGCCATTGATCATAGTGGTGTGAGAGTCAGTTCCTACAAGGCTATCAGGATAGTAGAGATCTCCGTTTGAGATTTTCTTATGAAGAACTCCTTGTGCTAAATGTTCAAGATTTACCTGATGCACAATGCCTATCCCGGGAGGAATAATGCCAAAGGTTTTGAAAGCTTCTTGACCCCATTTTAAAAATTCATAGCGTTCATGGTTGCGCTGAAATTCCATTTCTAAATTCAATCCTAGAGAATCAGAGCGACCATAGTAATCGACCTGGACCGAATGATCGACTACAAGATCGACAGGAACCAAGGGTTCAACGATTGCTGGATTTTTTCCAAGACGTGTAACAGCACTTCGCATAGCTGCCAAATCAACAAGAAGAGGAACTCCTGTGAAATCTTGAAGGAGAATGCGAGACACAACAAATGGGATCTCCTCTGCTATAGGATCTTTAGCATTCCATTGAGCAAGACGCTTCACATCTTCCGGAGTGATTTTTATCCCATCGCAATTTCGTAACACCGACTCCAAAACGATACGTATACTGAAAGGGAGGCGTGAGATGTTTCCAATACCTTGCTTTTCGAGTGCAGGAAGAGAGTAGAGGAGTCCTTTTTTTTCTGAGTTGATTTCAAAGCTTGAGAGAACGTGAAAAGGATCCATGAGATGGATGTTATTTCAAAGAAGAGAGTGTGGCCTTGATCTTTTCAAAATCAGGGAGTTTTTTGGGATCGTCGTTCGATTCAGAATAGTGAATGGTGCCGAAGCGATCGATGACAAAGGCAGAGCGTTTTGCTACTCCTTTCATTCCAAGGTGATGATCTGGAAGGAAGCTCTCGTAGGCGACACCGTAGGCAGAAGCAACCTGATGATCATAATCACTGAGTAGGATTAGTTTGATATGCTCTTTTGCCGCCCAGGCCTCCTGGGCAAAGGGATTGTCCCCACTGATTCCAAAAACCGTAGCATTAAGATCTGCATAAGTATTGAGATCTTGTGATACAGCACAGATCTCCTCCGTGCAAACACCAGTAAAAGCCATAGGAAAAAAAAGCAAGAGAGCAGCTCCATTGCGATACGATTCACTGAGTGTAAAGAGCTTTGGACCTTCGGCTGTTTTTGAAGAGAGAGTAAAATCAGGAGCTGCTTGACCTACGGAGAGAGATTTTTGTGACATAGAGTGAATCAAGTTGAGTGAAATATTGAAAACCTATACTATCCATTTCTTATGAGAGAAACACAAAAAAATCCTTGAATCATGAAGAACAAAAGACTGTTCAGCTTTATTAATTTTCTTTATGCATTCCAAGGGATTCTTTTTCTCATTAAAACGGAAAGAAATCCCATGATATATCTTGTGGTGACTTTTCTAGTCTTTTTAGCGGGTTTTTTTTATCACCTTAGTAATATAGAGTGGAGCATTGTTGTTCTATCGATAAGTGCTGTTTGGATGGCAGAGGCTCTTAATACAGCGCTTGAATTACTATCTGATGAAATCAGTGAAGAAAAAAGAGAGCGTCTCGGAAGGGCCAAGGATGTGGCTGCAGGCGGGGTTTTCTTAGTTGCATTAGGAGCCATAATCGTGGGAGCACTCATTTTTTTACCTCATATTGCAGTGGTATTCCAATAGAAAACCCTTTAGCCCGTATATTTCATACTGATTCTGCTGCGACTTGCGAACACCTGATGGATACTGCGTCAGCTTCGAATTGCTCCTCGGGCAGTGTGTGCGTATACAGCCGTCGTCGTAATCCATCACCTTCCTTGTTTGCATCAGGATTCACAGAGCCTCATCACGATCAGTATGAAATATGCGGGTTAAAGAATTCCCCTGGAATGGAGTGACTGCTATATTTTCCGATGAGTTGTTTTATTTATCTTTCCTTAGTAAAGGATTTAAAAATAACCTAAATTGCTTCCAATGCCATGAGACAAATCCATCCTAACGCTCTTATCCAGAGGACTTCAGAGCAGCAAGCCCTTTTTTTTACAGAGAATGGAAAAATCATTGTTAGAAATGATTCTCCCTTGCATCCTCTCAGAGAGACGTTGGATCGATGCGGATGGAGTGTTCAAAAAGCTTATGAGGATGATCTGGTGCTGATGGTCCAGATAGCATTATTGTCAGAAGAGTTAGAAGCTTCGTTAGAGGTGAAATTGATGACTCCTCGTGATTGTTTTCTTTTGATAGGTGATCAGTCGGAAATAAGAAAAAAAGTTTTACGTGCTGCACATTGGGCTGTTGCCACCCAGACACTCCAGTTTTGTAGTCAGTGTGGAGCTTCCTTAAAAAAGGTATTGGATACAACAGAGATGAAATGTTCTCAATGTCAGTGCTCTTTTTTCCCAAAACTGTCTCCAGCTATTCTCGTTTTGATTCGTAGGAAAGACGAAATTTTACTTGCAAGAAGTCCCCATCATCCACCAGGAATCTTTACGCTCTTAGCTGGTTTTATCGACCTTGGTGAATCAGCCGAAGATGCGGTGCATCGTGAGGTCATGGAAGAAGTAGGGCTTAAAGTGACTCATTTAAAATATTGTGGAACTCAAAGTTGGCCTTTTCCAGACAGCTTCATGCTCGCTTTTACAGCCGATTATCTTTGCGGGGAAATTAAGATCGATCCTAATGAAATCGAAGAGGCATCTTGGTTTCATCGAGATCGTTTGCCTAACCTACCACCACCTTCAACGCTTTCTAGAAGATTGATTGAGGATTTTCTGATAGCAAAGAATTGAATGCTTTGACAAAAAGACATTTTTGAGGACATTTAAGCGATGTCTAAAACCTTCATTCTTTTTGAAACCGACCATTGGATCGTTGAGTAAAGACCTGATGCCATGTTGCCAGGATATTTGTTGATGTCGGCTAACCCGCATATTCCACACTAAATCTATTACGGCTTGTGGAAAGCTCATCATTACTGCATTGGTCTCGAATTATTATTGATGTGGGCGGTAGGGACTCATACAGCTCGGCATCACAATTCTTCGCCCACCTTGCACTAATAAGCTTTGCACTTCGCCTCATGACGATTCGGTATGAAATATCCAGGTTAATTCTCCAAAGAAAAAATTTGATGCTTCAGAAATTCAGCTTTATGTCTGGCGCGAATTTTGTGAATGTCCGACACCACCCCAAATTCATGGTCCATCTGTTTTAGAAGCAATGGAAAAATTGAGGGATTTCTATCATTCACAAAAAAACAAGATGCCATGATGCTTTTTTTAGTGGATTACAAATTGACATAACAAATTTTAATAAAGATAATTCCGGAAATTATGGCCCGTTATCTCGATCCCAAAAGCGATTTGGTTTTTAAGAAAATCTTTGGTACACACCCCAATTTGCTTAAAGATTTTTTGAATGCTATTTTACCCCTACCTCATGATTGTTTGATTGAGAATCTGAGTTATCTTCCCACAGAGAACGTTCCTGAAATACCGTGTTTAAAGCATTCGATTGTGGATGTTTTGTGCATTGATAATCATCAGCGTACATTCATTGTGGAAATGCAGCTTCAGTGGTCACGGCATTTTATTCAGAGGATGCTTTTCAATACTGCTGCAACTTATGTCCATCAACTACAAAAGGCTCAGTCCTATCAGCATTTAAGTCCCGTGTATGGTTTGGCAGTGATTGATGCAATTTTTACCGACGAGGAGGAATGGTTTCATCATTACCGGATGGCCAAAGCTGACAATCCCAATAAAAGCTTAGAAGAAATCCAACTCGTACTTGTCGAACTTCCAAAATTAAAACCGACAACTGTTGCTGAAAAAAAACTTGCTGTTTTGTGGCTGCAGTTTTTAAAAGAAACTAATGATCGCACCGAAGAAGTTGATGAAGCATTATTGACGATGCCCTCGACCAAAGAGGCTCTTAGGCTCACAGAGGTTTCGGCTTATAATGCTCCTGAGCTTCGTGCTTATTACAAAAACTGGGATGCCATACGCTCTGAGAAAACTTTACTCATAGATAAATTTGCTGAGGGGAAAGCTGAGGGGAAAGCTGAGGGGAAAGCGGAGGGTAAAGCGGAGGGTAAAGCTGAAGTCATTAAAAATATGCATGAATCTGGTTTCTCTACAGATCAGATTTGTAATGCTGTAGGACTAGTTGAGACAGAAGTACTAAAAGTGATTTTTAATGAGATGAATGATAATAAGTTCAAATGAAATATGCGAGTTAACCCGGATATTTCACACTAAATCTATTACGGCTTGTGGAAAGCTCATCATTACTGCGTTGGTCTCGAATTGTGATTTGGGCGGTATGTACTCATACAGCCCGGCATCACAATCCTTCGCCTGCCTTGTACTAATAAGCTTTGCACGGCGCCTCATGATGATTCAGTATGAAATATCCGGGTTAATCCGTTTCTTCTGAAGATTAAGAGAGTGAAATAATCATGAGAACGGC
>JAIPKF010000106.1 GCA_021733705.1 Chthoniobacterales bacterium | reverse complement strand
ATTGGCGACCTCGATATAGGAGAGGAGAGAGTGCGTGTCGTTGGAAAAGGTTCACGTGAGCGAATTGTTCCAGTTGGTTCTCTTGCCATCAAAGCCATTGAAAAATATCGGCACTTAGCAAAAGTAAATCAGGGACCTCTTTTTATCAACAAAAGTAGAAGGAGATTAAGTGCTACAGCAATCTGGCAAATGCTCAAAAAATATCTACGTGAGGCCGGCCTTCCTGCAACCTTAAGTCCCCACGCCCTCCGACACTCCTTTGCAACTCATCTCTTAGATCGAGGAGCTGATCTACGAAGCGTGCAATCACTCCTCGGTCATGCAAGCCTTACCACCACTCAGATCTATACGCATGTTACTACTGAGCGATTGAAACAGGCCTACCAAGAGGCCCATCCTAGGGCTTAACCCGCATATTTCATACCGATCACCTACGGAAGCCGGGTAGCCAGATGGATGCTGCTGCAGCTTGCGAACACCTGATGGGGTAAGGCAGACGATTATTTTGACGCAGGGCTGTAGGAGTATATACTGTCCAAGTCAAAATGGGATTCTAACGCAGTATCCATATGACTTCCCGGTCTCCACAGGTGATTGGCATGAAATATCCAGGTCAGCCCCATTCACATCAAATCTGAAAATGACTCCATCTACCACTCACGAAAAGAAAAAGGATATTGCTCTCGAAGCGATACGAGGTATTGCTGCACTCTCTGTTCTGCTATGGCACTGCTGCCTCGGTTTCCTCCCCGAATATGTGGGGGTAGTTACAAAACATGATGGAATCAGTTCATGGCAAGGATCTCCTCTCTTTTTTTTAATCAATGGAACAGCTGCAGTTTCACTTTTTTTTGTCCTCTCAGGATATATTTTAACCCGACGTTATTTTCTATCTGGAGATACAAAACTACTAACACGGGGGGCGCTTAAAAGATGGCCCCGCCTCATGGGACCAGTGCTTATTACCGTGCTCATTTCTTATCTTTTTTTCAAATGCGGATGGTATTTTTTCCAAAAGGTGGGGCCTATAGCCCACACTCCATTCCTAGCAAAATTTGTCTGGAATGCCGAAACACCTTTTCCAATAAGCTTCTGCGGCGCCTTACTACAAGGTTCTTTTTTTACTTTTTTTCGAGGTGATTCTTTTTATAACAGCAGTCTCTGGACGATGCAGCTAGAGCTTATTGGGAGTTTTATAGTTTTTGGAATGGCTCCTATTTTTTGGGAAGCCAAGAAAATCTCTAACTCTGCGGTATTATATTTGACGGGATGCCTTATCCTCATTGCTCATTTTACAAAACCTGACCTTGTTGCTTTTCCTGTAGGTGTAGCCATGGCTGCTCTCTTACCCCGAAATAAGCACTTTTCGGTAAATTTGATAACTATTCTTCTGCTCTTGATATCTCTCTATTTGTTGGGAACCTCCTCCAAAAGAATAGGGATTTATGAGCCTATAAGCTGGATTGATCCCTCTCAAAAAATGACCACTTATTTTTATATTTTTGGGGCAGCCCTCCTCATTGGACTCGTCGAAGTTGTTCCTACATGGCATCATTTTCTTTCAGGATCTTTCTGGAAGTGGCTTGGAGAGTTTTCCTTTCCTATATACCTGATTCATATTGTGGTTATCTGCTCGTTGGGATGCCTCGTCTATCTTCATTATGGGAGAGTTCCAGCACTTGCTGTATCGCTGCTAGTAACACCTTTTGCAGCACTTCCCCTCCTTTTTTTCAATCGCTTTTGGGTAACCCAACTTAATCAAGTTACAAATAAATTATTTAATAAAAAGAAAGAGACTCACTAGCTCGGATATTTCATGCTGATGGTAACGAGGAGATCGCGAAGGCTGATGGGGTAAGGAATACGAAAGTTATCCTTTTTTAGCTACAGCAAATCCGCGAAGTGCATAATTCATGATGTATCCTTCATGAATCAGCCAGGAGAGATCTTTGGCAATAGCAGATTCATGTTGTTCTTCCGTTTCATCGCTATTTCTAGGACGTGATTGAAGCATGACTTGCCATTGTTCAGCACGAGGACTTTTTTGATGGGACTCTATAGCCTTTATTAATGCTATGAGTGATGGAGAGAGAGAGGTCTCTTGACTTAAAGAGCGTGGACGAGCTACAGAAATATAAACGATATTTTCGTGTGCTTTAAAAATTTGTAATCCACGATGCGTCAGCTCCTGTCCTAGTAAATGAGATAGAGGAAGCGGGAAACGTCTCAATTCTTGCAATGCTTGCTGAATAGCGCTCTTTATTGAATAGTCTGAGAGATTCGTTCCAGCAGCGGCTGGTAGAAAGATTTCTTCAGAAATCTCCTTGATTACTGTAGATGCATATTCTTTTTTAAAATGGTCTTCTGCTTGAGCAAAGCCAGTTAATTTTTCTACTTCACTTTCTACTAGGGGAGCACATGGAGTGAATATTTCTTGTAGACTCTGATCTTTTTTCCACTGTTCCATCATTGCTTCATCACGAACCATCGTGATACGGCTTTTGAAAACTTCGAAAGGAACATGCGAAAAACGTTCAGAATGAAGTTGACGTACTTTTGCTTGGTATTCGTGATGATTAGAGGGACCAAGAATTGTTTGGCTCATTCCACAAATAGCGAGTGATGTGTAAGATCCTTTGGGTGGCTCAACTTCGATTTTTTCAACTTTATAGTATCGGTCACGATAATTTTTTAAAACATGTGCAATAAGCTCTTTTTCGCTCAGCCAAAGCCCCTCATCTAAAAGAGATTGATAAATTCTGGAAGGATTTTTTGTTGTTGAGGGTAGTTTTAAAAACCGCAGATGATAACGCTCTGGTTTTTGAAGAATGAGTCTAGCAAGTTCAAAAAGAGGGTACGCTTTACCTTCTGATTTAATTTGTTTGGCTATTTCATCGAGCCCACGTTGCTCAGGAATAAATTCGATTTTCCAGCCATGAAAGACCACAGAGGGCGAAGGAGGAGTACTCTTGACTTCTCTTTTTAAAGCAAAGGAGCGGCTTTTTTGACTATGATTTCGTCGACCTTGGGATATATTTTTCGAACTTCTCTCTCCATATTTTTTTTGATCCTCATATTCTTGATTGGCACGAGGAGTCTGAGAGCTCTCTTTTAGCCAGGAGGGCATCAAGAGTGTGTGTAAGTCAGTATGCTCTAGAGAAAATAATGGCTCTTTGTTTGTCATGAGATAAGTCTGGTACTATTCTAGTTTGAATATTTTATAGTAATCGTTAAGAGGAGACAACGAAAGCTAATGTGTAAAAGCATTCGAATATTTTGAAGCCGGGCTCTGTGCGTTGCTGCTACCAAAATAAAATGTGAGTCCAACGTAGCATCCATCTAGCCCGCATATTTCATACGGATCGCAACGAGGAGGCTGCGAAGGCTGATGGGGCAAGGCGAGTGATGAAGTCTGACGACAGCTGTATGAGTACATACTGTCCGAGGAAGACTTCGAGCTCAACGTAGCATCCATCTGGCTTCCCGGCTTCCGTAGGTGATCGGTATGAAATATGCGGGCTAGCTTCCCAGTCTTCGTAGTAGAGTAGAATGAAATATCCGGACTAGTCTAGATTTAAACTATCAAATGAAATTAAACACCCATGATTGGAATCGCTTGCGAGAATTGCGTGAGGGATTTTTAAAAAATCATTCTAAGAATTATTGGCATACTCAACGTGATCTAGAACTTTACGATCATACCTATGCTGCTCGTATTGGTTGGAAATGGAATGCTGTTCTTGAAGATTTATCAGAAGTGGGTTGGCTTCCTCAAACGGAGCAGATCGTTGATTGGGGCTGCGGCACAGGTATTGCAGCTCGGACCGTAGCTCCCTGGAGTGGCATCTCACAAGTGGCATTTTTTGATCAATCACCTCATGCCATCGCCTTTGCCCAAAAAAAAATTCAAGAAGAACACCAATGCACAATCTCCACTTTTTCTGAACAACATAAAGTCCCAACCCTGCTCCTTATCAGCCATGTCGTAAGTGAACTCAGTGAAAAAGAATTATTGGAACTAGCCTATAATGCGACCAGTGCCCAAGAGGTAATATGGGTTGAGCCAGGCTCCCATGAACTAAGCAGAAAATTAGGGAGCATGCGAAAGATTTTTTTAGAGGCCGGCTATCACCTGATTGCTCCCTGCACTCATGAAAATAGATGCCCCATGTTTCAAGAAAAACAAGCACGAGACTGGTGTCATTTTTTTGCACAGCCCCCAACAGGGATTTTTCAATCTTCATTCTGGCATGAAGCCTCACGAGAGCTCGGCATCGATTTGCGAAGCCTTCCTTATTGCTATCTTGCTTTTTCTAAAAAGAGATCTACTTCATCCCAACCCAACGGGGAGCGTCTTATCGGCAAACCACGTGCTTTGAAGGGACATGGAAAACTTTTTTGCTGCAGTGCAGCAGGACTCTGCGAACGTGTATTACAAAAAAGAGATAATCCTCACTTGTTTAAGAAACTCATTAAAAATGAAGAACGAGGAGTCTATAAATGGTCTCTCAATCAATCAGGCCATATTACAGATGCTCAAGAATGGACAAGCTTCGGGGTAATAGAGAACTCTTAATGGAAGCAATGTGGATAAAGAGTCCTTGGTTGCGGGGGTAGGATTTGAACCTACGACCTTCAGGTTATGAGCCTGACGAGCTACCGGGCTGCTCCACCCCGCGTCAATAGGGTGTAGAGTCTATGCTCTAATAAATTTAGCTGCAAGTGAAATCACCTTGAATTATGATTTTTATGTTTTACTGCAACCCAACTGCCTTGCGAACCCTTTGGAGCAGATGATCTGCGATTGCATTGGCTTTTATCGCACCTTCTTTTAAAACTGCTTCGACATAGCCGGGATCACGAAGAAGCTCCTCCCGCCTTGCTCGAAGAGGTGCTAAATATTCCCAAATAGCTTCAAAGAGCTGTTTTTTAAAAAACCCATAGCCACTCCCTCCCGAAAGAAAAGCATTTTTCATAGCTGTATAATCAGCTGGAGAAGCAACATGTCCATAGAGTTCTAAAATGATTGAATCTTCAATAGACTTGGAATCATCAACCGGAGTTGAATCGGTCTTAATTGACATCACTTTTTTACGCATTGCAGTCTCTTCTAAAAAAAGTTCGATTGTATTTCCGTAACTCTTACTCATTTTAGCTCCATCAATACCAGGAACCAGGGCTGATCCCTCCTGAATTTTTGGCTCTGGAAGCTTAAAAAGAGGACCATAAGTTTCATTCATCTTCACTGCTAAATCACGAGCGACTTCTACATGCTGCTTTTGGTCCTTACCAACAGGCACCAGATCACTTTCATAAATCAAAATATCAGCAGCCATCAAAATGGGATATGAAAAGAGCCCCACAGAAGCAGCGAGGCCTTTAGCAATTTTGTCTTTGTAAGAATGGCACCGCTCTAAGAGTCCCATTGGTGCAACCGTTGTTAAAATCCAAGAGAGTTCTGCAATGCCAGCAATATCACTTTGTCGGAAAAAACAACTTTTTTTAGGATCGAGCCCTGCAGCCAAAAAATCAATGGCTACATCACGCACATTCTTGCGTAACAAAGGAGCATCATGCAGTGTTGTTAAAGCATGATAGTCCGCAATGAAGTAAAAAGCCTCTCCTCGTTCTTGCAGCTTGATAGCAGGAACCATCATCCCGAAGTAATTTCCTAGATGCAAAGCACCAGAGGGTTGAATGCCTGA
>JAIPKF010000105.1 GCA_021733705.1 Chthoniobacterales bacterium | reverse complement strand
CAGGAAGCATTGGAAGAACACGATCCACAAGGTATACACTATTTCCTCGAAGTTGAGCTTCTTGATCTAAAGCTGTTCCGGGAAGAACGTAGTGAGCCACATCAGCAATGTGTACAGAGATATCCCAGCCGTTCTCTGTTGATTGGACCTCAATCGCATCATCGAAATCACGTGCATCTTCTGGGTCAATAGTGATAATGGGTCGTCCGCGAAGATCTTCTCGACCTGCAAGATCCTTAGAATCGATAACATTATCGAAACTGGCAGCCGCACATAACACATTGCTAGGAAATGCAACTGGCAGTTGATGCTTTTTAATAATTGAAAGCATCGCCACCTCTGGTAGTTCTGCAGAACCAAGCACCTCTAATAATTTACCTTCGGGAATATTATGTCGGTTTTCCCATTGCTCTAAAACGGCAACGACTTTATCTCCCACCTTTGCCCCTAGAGTGTCTCCACCAAGATAGAGATTATGCGTGAATCGTGGATCATCAGCGATTAGATACGAAAAGTTCTTGGAATGTTGAAAGGTACCAATAATAGGTTTTTGAGAGCGCTCTAAGATACGAATAACCTCTCCCTCACGATATATCTTTCTGGAACTCTGACCACGACGATGAGACTGCTGATTTGCAATAAGACGTGCAACAACAAGATCTCCATGAAGAGCAGTGCCCGTATGTTCCGAAGAAATAAAGAGATCAGGCTCTTTGCCTTGCTGTGAAAGCACATGAGCTGAACCCGTCGCATGAACTTGAAGAATTCCAGTAAAGAGATCTGCCGTTTTTGGAACTACGAAACGATTGCCTCGAACACAGATAATGGCCCCACTTCTTTCCAATTGTTTGAATATTTTTTTACACAGATCGTGTTCCTTTGAATGAACATTTAAAAATTCCAGAATTTCTGAAAAAGAGAGTGGCTCCTTGTTTAGAGATCGAAGTATTTTTGCTTCTAAAGGATGAATCGATGCTGGAGTTCCTTTGGGAACGCGGGGAGAACGGCGTGTAGAAGTAGATGATAAAGAAGTCTGCTCAAGGCGCTTTTTAAAATTTTTCTTCGAAGAACCATTCTTTTTCTTCTTTTTCATAGGTGGATCGTAGCGACCCCAACTCCATTCTGGAATCTCTATTTTCAATGATCTTCCCTTGAAGGAACAACGATTTCTACGATAATGTCCCTTTTTCCATTCAGGTGTGGTTCAATAGAGTTAACCCGCATATTTCATACTGGTTCGTCGCGAGGTGCCGCGAATCCTGATGCAGACAAGGAAGGTGATGGATTGCGACGATGGCTGTATGTTTCATACTGCCCAAGGAGCAATTCGAAGCTGACGCAGTATCCATCAGGTGTTCGCAAGCCGCAGCAGAATCAGTATGAAATATGCAGGTTAACCCAGATATCTCATACCAATCTACTGCATAAGCTGGGAAGACTGATGGATACTGCGTTAGAACCACACTTTGACTTGGAAAGTATGTCCTCGTACAGCCCTGCGTCAAAATACTCATCTACCTTACCCTATTAGCCTTCGCAGCTCCCTCGTCACGATCAGAATGAAATACCAGGCTAACCTGGACGTCTCATTCTGATTACCTGTGGAGGATGAGCTCCTATTAAAAAATAATTTTACTCTCTCATGGCATTCCGCACGCACCTTGACCAACAAAGCACAATAGAGAAGAGAGAATCATCCTTGTTTTCAAATGTACTCATCACTGGCATGGGAGCTTGCTCTGCAGGAGGAGTCGATCTTTCAACGCTTTGGAAGAATACAGCACACGGGAATGTTCATGCGAGTATGGAGTCTTTTCCCCATATAGAATGCCCTCTGCCTCTCTATCGAGCTCCTTCTCTCAGCTTTGAAGGGGCAATACGACTCTCGCTTCGGAATGCAGATCGCTCTGCTCATCTCGCCTTAGCAGCAGCCCATGAAGCATGGACTAGTACTGGACTTGAAATAGGAGAGATCAGCCCTGAGCGTCTTGGAGTTATCATAGGAACAGCGCGCGGTCCTATAGGATTTCAAGAACAATGCTTTTCCTCTTTGGCAAAGTCTCATGTTAAGTCCAAACCGACCGCTTCACTTTACACAGCATTTTCTTCACTTCCAGCTCTTGTTGCTAAGACAATGAAAGCAGAGGGTCCCTCCTTCGTTGTCTCTTCAAGCTGTACCTCCGGAGCAACGGCTCTCCATACTGCTGCAGGAATGATTCAAAGCGGGCTTCTTGATATGGTGATTGTAGGAGGAGTGGAAGCTCCTCTCACAGGAATGCTCCTCGAACAGTATTATCAAACAGGGATTCTCTCCACTCATCAACCAGCCCATCGAGCACTCGCTCCTTTTGATCAAGACCGCTCGGGAACAGTATTAGGGGAGGGAGCTGCGTGTGTAATTTTAGAATCAAAGAAATCAGCAAAACGTCGTACAGCTTCTGTTTTAGGATCTCTTAATGCCATTTCTCTTGGCTCTCAATCCCGTTATCGTGCTGGTCTTGATCCTGAAGGAACCTCCTTGAAAAAAATACTCCATCAATCATTGCAAGAGGCATCCCTTCTTCCATCTCAGATTCATCTTATTCACCTTCATGGAACAGGAACAAGGCTTCATGATCTTCTTGAAGCTCGTGCCGTAGCCTCCTTTTTTGGAGAAGTCAAAGACCAACCTTATGCGTGGGCCACGAAAGCAATCACCGGACATACCTTAGGAGCTGCTGCACTTTTTCAGCTAGTCTTGACTCTTTGTGTGCTCCGTGATGGCATAGTTCCTCCCATCACAAATTGTATCTGTCCTGATCCACTCTCCCCTCTGCGTCTTGTCACTGCAAAAACCCCTCTCCATGGACCATCTCAAGCACTCTGTCTCACTGCCGGTTTTTGGGGTAATGTCGCGAGTATTATTCTTTCCAGATAAATGGAACGGGATTGCTTTTTACTCTTAGCAAGCACTCTCTTTTTTTGAAAAGTATCATTTTAACTTAAAGTATTCACTTGATGTCACCACTCCACGCTTACGTGATTAATCTTGATCGTGATTCCAGTCGTTGGAAGCACATTCAGGAGTCATTTCAAGGAACATCATTTCTGCTCTCTCGTGTTTCCGCAATTGATGGAAATAAACTCGCACTACCCTCCCCTTACTTTGATGCAACACGCTTTCGACTTTTTCATGGAAGACTCGTCAATATTTATGAAATTGCGTGCTATATCAGCCACATAAAAGCGATTCAGTCTTTTTTACAGAGCAATGAGGAATATGCTCTCATTTGTGAAGATGATATTGTGGTGCATCCTGAATTGGAGACTATTATTACGGCAGCCCTTAAAGAGAAGGATTCCTGGAATATTCTCCGCCTCTCTGGGCTCAGCCCAGGAAATCCCATTTTTTTAAAACAATTAACTCACAACTATTCCTTGTCCTTAGAGCTTTGTAGACTGAAGGGAGCGGGTGCCTATATTTTAGATCGGAAGGCAGCAGAGTCTTACGTCAAACATCTCCTTCCGATGTGGCTACCGTGGGATCATGCTTTTGATCGAGAATGGTTCCTGGGGTTAAGAGCTCTTGTCGTCATGCCATTTCCGATCAATCAGACACGAGAAGAGTTTCCAAGTAATATTCAAAAAAACTCTCAGCCCAAATGTTCAACCCTTCAGCGCTGGTGTACAACCTATCCCTATCAGATTTTCAATGAACTAACGCGTTATCTATTTCGGCTAAGTTCTCTCGTTGCTTGGATGATACCGATTTCCAAAGCATGTCGTATACGTATCGATAAGTGAGAGAAGAGTCAGTATGCAATATCCGGGTTAACCCGAATTCCACAGAGCCTCTTGACCTCCTCCCAAGAAGTTGATTTCAGCAATAAAGAAGCCAGATAGGAATCCTTTTTAGTAAGTGGCATGGAGCGCTCGATCGATGTAGGATTTTGCAGACGAGAAAAAATAAGATGATGCATCTTGGAGAGAGGATAGGAGCGCTTTCCATAACCATCTGGTTTATTGCTCGACCAGCAATTGAGGTACGTGACCCCTCCCTTTTTTTCTTTCCCAAGATAAATAACAAGATGGCCATGCTCAGAGATCCCTATCGCATCCGTCCAGAAGATTTTTAAAAAATCTCCAGGTTCTGCAAACTCAAGATTAGTAAAATTCGGACCGAGTCCCCATGAATAAAAAAGCTGAGCAACTCCAGGACCATTAGCATTCCAGCATCCCCAGAAACCGTGACCATCGGATTCATAATGGGGCATCAGAGCAGCAATTGTCTCTTCGTGGAGAAAAAGCTTTTTTTGCTCTTGTAAGATCTGGATCGTTTTTAAAAAGACAAGATAGGTTGCCTCTGAGCAAAAACTTGGTTTTGCAATCCCAGGTTCAACCACAAGGGATCCCTTTTTTAGAGAGAGCGCTTGATGAAGATGTTTCATAGAGGAAGCAGTAGTGGCATAGCCACCTCCAGTTGGCATTGAGCCAACCGCTTGGAGCACGACTTGATTGAAGTTCTGCTCTTCCTTGCTATAAAGGGCCATTGTGAGTAGAAAGAGGGCGCATGGCACAAGACCCCATTTTTTCCAATGTTTCATGGAAGAGAATGATGAATCAGATTTATTTTGCTTCAAGGATCATTCTTGGAAAACGTACCTTTTTCTTTCCATTACTCCTCCTCACACTAGTTATCACCTTATGGTTCTGGAGGGGTGCAATCAGTGGCCGTGGAGGAATTCCTATTTTAGGAAGATTTGAAATTCCGGTGCAACCCTTTTTTCAAGATGATCCACGCTGGAGCCAGGAGCAGCTTGGAACAAGTAACGATACGATTGGCTCTGCAGGATGTGCCTTGAGCGCAGCAGCCATGGTGCTTCGTTTTTATGGGGTCGATATTGATCCTAAAAAACTCAATGACTACCTCATCGAACACAACGGCTATGAAAGAGAGGCTTGGATTAAATGGGAAGTAGCAGCAACGTTTCCTCCCAACAAGGCCATCCATCGTTATGAAGATTACCCGAGTTATGGGCTGATCGATTGGAATCTGTTATGGGGAAATCCGGTGATCATACGTATACGTAGAGCGACGGGGAAAACTCATTTTCTCCTCCTTGTGGGCAAACAAGGATTCGATTACCTCACCCTTGATCCAGCTGAAAAGGGGCGAAGCGGAGTCTATCCATTTTATGAACTTGGAACCCCGATAGAAGCTCTTCGATTTTATCAAAAAAAATAGTGTGCAATTTTTAGTAAAAATGTTCCTATGGTGACTCGTCAGTAAACCATCTTACATAAAAACCAACCAATTTATCTTTATGGCTATTTCTCCTGTCCAATCGAGTAGATCCTCGATAAGTCCGTCCCAAACTCCTAGTACCCCTCCCAACCAAAGAAATTCTGCCATTTCAAACGGCGCTAAAAGCTCGATGAGTCCTTCGAGAGCACTTCCTCAAAACAGTCCAGCATCCACTGAGACCACCACTAATACCGCCTCAGTCAACGCTTCTCAAAAAGCGGGCTCTCCATTCAATACCATGGTTGCCACAAGTCGCGTCTAGGAGGGCAATTTAATCTAACCCGCATATTTCATACCAATCTACTGCGTAAGTCGTGAAGCCAGATGGATGCTGCGTTAGACTCACATTTTGATTTGGACAGTATGTACACATACAGCCCTACATCAAAATGCTCGCCTGCCTTGCCCCATCAGCCTTCACGGCCTCCTCGTCACGATCAGTATGAAATATGCGG
>JAIPKF010000104.1 GCA_021733705.1 Chthoniobacterales bacterium | reverse complement strand
CGGGTTAACCCGGATATTTCACACTAATCTACTGCGGAAGCTGGGAAGCCAGATGGATACTGCGTTAGACTCACATTTTGATTTGGACAGTATGTACACATACAGCCCGGCATCAAAATGCTCGTCTGCCTTGCCCCATCAGCCTTCGCAGATTCCTCGTCACGATCAGTATGAAATATCCAGGTTAAGAAGTGTTCTTTTCCTCCCAGCTTCGTTTTCGGAGTTTGCGATCTGTTAACGCATTGCTTCTCGGTCTTCTTCCTTACCTGATTTTGTAGGTAATCTATAGGCGCAATATCTTGGTCAGGCCATAAAAAATTTAATGGCGAGTAGTCACAAGTTTGATAATGAGTTGAGTAAGATGAACGTTTTCTGCTCGCTGACTACGAAGCAATCTCTCATTACAGTTACGGCATGCTAAAAAACCTTGAATTAATTCTTCAGATTGAAAAGCATGTGCATGCATTGCAGCTAAGCCAAGGACATAGGAATGAAGTGTGCCATCTTTTTTTCGAGGAAGGTGCATCACTTCTTGGGGAGATAGTTTTTGTAATACAGATGAAAAAAATGCTGCTTTGGCAGGTGCTTTTAACTGGTGACGTTTCATGAGATCTTTGACAAGAAGAAGATTTCTTACCGTAGGTACAATAGCTGCAAGAAGCAGTCCCATGGGTGATTCTCCCTGATGTAAAAGTTGTTGAAGAGTACTTAACGCCAGGGGTAGGTTACGCTCACTAATAGCATTACTTAAATCAAAAATACTTCCTGTACGTGTGATGGGAACGAGAGCTTCAACAAATTTTTTATCGATACGCTTACCAATTCCAGCAGCGGTCACGAGCTTTACTAATTCTATTTCCATTTGGCCTGAGTTTGCCCCAATACGGGCTGCAAGTAATTTTGCAGCTTCCATATCTAAAGCAACACCACGATCAGCAGCACGTTGAAGAATCCAATTAACAATATCTTGCTCTGTTGCCTGAAAACCAAAATCGGGCTTATCACATAAGGTAACCTTAGCCAGAGAGGAAAAATTCTTATAAAAAGCACGTCTTTTGTCAGGCTCGGAAGCACTTATTAAAAGAGTAACTCCTTCTGGAATGCCATCTTGAAGTGCTGTAATTAATTTTTCTAAAGCTGCTTGAACAAACTCAGATCGTCCAGCAGGAGTCTCTTTAAGGCAGGAAATGTTTTTAAGCCAGACTAATTTTCCTCCTCCAAAAAACGGGAAAGTCAAAATAGCCTGAAGTGTTTTTTCAATAGCTTGTACTGCTTGATCAACAGTATCATTCATCATTTCTATTGTTTCAAAGCCGAAAGCGTCATGTGGGTCAGGTGCTAGCTCTAATGCTTTTTCCTGTGCTCTGCGACGAACCTCTGCTTCGTCATTTCCTGTTACAAAGTAAATCTGATGTGAAGAGCAGAGAGAGGAATCCAAAGAAACAGAAGATTTCATCACAATTTTATCTTTTAGATTTTTTTTGTTGTTTCGATTTTAACAGTGGAGATGAATGATTTTTTACTGACTGTAGTTCCTTAATTTGATCTCGTAAAAGAGCTGCTCGCTCGTATTCCATCTTGCTTGATGCTATTCCCATCTCATTTTTTAATTCTTGAATAAAAGCGGCACGATCATGAGGTGCTTCGTTGATAAGCGTATTAGGATCATTTTGGAGAACAACCCTGAGACTCTTTTGAATCGGACGTTCGACGCTTTTGGGAGTAATATTATTTTTCTTATTGTACTCGAGTTGACGACCCCGACGATATTCAGTGACCTCGAGCAATGCACGAATGCTTTCGGTAATAGTATCAGCAAAGAGAACCACCTCCCCATGAATGTGCCGTGCTGCCCTTCCTGCCGTCTGAATCAGAGAAGTCTTACTACGCAAGAATCCTTCTTTATCAGCGTCAAGGATACATACGAGGCTCACCTCAGGAAGATCAAGCCCCTCTCTTAGTAAATTGATCCCAACGACAATATCACATTCCCCAGCGCGCAGAGAACGTAAAATTTCTACACGTTCGATTGTATCAACGTCACTGTGAAGATAGGTGACTTTGAGACCAACCTCTTTGAGGTAGTCACTAAGATCCTCTGCGGTTCTTTTTGTAAGAGTGGTTATAAGGATACGTTCTCCGTGTTCAATACGAGTTCGACAGAGTTCAATAGTTTCATCAATTTGACCTTGGAGTGGACGAATAAGGATACGCGGATCAAGTAATCCGGTAGGACGTATGATTTGTTCTACAATTAAGGGAGTTTTATCAGCTCTGATATCAAGCTTTTCTTCTGAAGGGTTAGGTTTGATGAGTGATGCTTTGTGAGGAGTTATTTCAGATTCTTCAAGAAAGCCCATGTTACCTACAAAACTATTACAAATTTCAAATTTACTAGGAGTCGCACTAATATAGAGTTTTTGTTTTTCTATCTTCATGAACTCAGAAAAACTTAATGGTCGATTATCTAGAGCGCTTGGTAAGCGGAAACCATATTCGACGAGGGTCATTTTACGTGCTCGATCCCCTGCATACATTCCGCTGATTTGAGGAAGAGTTGCATGGGACTCATCAATCATGATTACTGCATCTTTTGGTAAAAAGTCCATGAGCGTATAGGGTGAGGTCCCGGTTGTTCTTCCTGTTAAATGACGGGAATAATTTTCAATACCATTGCAGTACCCCATCTCTTGCATCATTTCGAGATCATAATCTGTCCTCATTTTAAGACGCTGTGCTTCGAGATACTTTCCATTTTCCTCAAACCAAGAGAGTCGCTCTTTAAGTTCTGCTTTAATGGTAATGATCGCTTGTTGAAGTTTATTTTGAGGAGTAACAAATTGTTTTGCTGGAAAAAGAGTGAAATGAGTTAGCTCTCCTTCAGCTCTACCAGAGAGTGGGTCAAAAAGGGAAATACGTTCTATTTCATCTCCAAAAAATTCAATTCTAATAGCCTTTTCTTCATTGTGTGCTGGATGGACTTCAACAACATCACCTCGGACTCGAAAGCGTCCTCGAGAAAATTCTATTTCATTTCTTTCATAGAGCATTTCTACCATTCTTCGCAGCAGCTCTTCACGATTAATAATTGTTCCCTTTTTAATGGTGAAGAGCATTTGTAAAAAATCTTCTGGAGAGGCTAGTCCATAAATACAAGATACACTCGCTACGACAATAACATCCCTTCTTGTCATCAAAGAACTCGTTGTGGAAAGGCGTAAGCGCTCTATCTCTTCATTAATAGAGCTATCTTTTTCAATATAGGTATCCGATCGTGGAATATAGGCCTCCGGTTGATAGTAATCAAAGTAGCTTACAAAATATTCCACAGCGTTATTGGGAAAAAATTGTTTAAATTCAGAATAAAGTTGTGCTGCAAGGGTTTTATTGTGCGAAATAATCAACGTTGGCCGATTGATATTTTGAATAATATTTGCTGCAGTGAATGTCTTTCCAGAACCGGTAACACCAAGAAGTGTTTGGTGGCAATTACCATGAATAATGGAGCGAGTTAATTTTTCAATGGCCTGAGTTTGATCTCCGCGTGGTTCATAGTTAGCTTGAAGATCAAATGACATTGCATTGATCCTATCGTGAAATAGCAATAAGAGCGAGCATCTAGTTTTTGAAATACTCTTTTTAGAATTGAGGTTATTTTTGAGTTGGTATAATGATGAAGGCTTGCAAATTACCTTCTCATGCAATTAATCGATTCTTCACTTTTACCAATTTGGAAAAAAGTAGAGGTTGGAGAGCGTCTCTCTCAGGAGGATGGTATCACTCTTTATCACTCTCCTGATCTCGCTGGAATTGGTGCAATGGCTAATATTGTTAGAGAGCGGAAGCATGGGAATGTGGCAACTTATGTTTTTAATCGTTATGTTAACTATTCCAATATTTGCATCCTTAATTGTCAATTTTGTGCCTTTGGTGCCAAGAAACGCGATGCGCATGCTTTTGAAACGGCAATTCCAGAAATAGTGGCAGCAGTACGCGAATCATGGAATAAGGGAGCTACTGAAATTCATATGGTTGGGGGATTGCACCCCTCACTTCCGGGAGAGTGGTATCTAGATCTTTTGCGTGAGATGAGAAAAGTAAGTCCAGAGATTCATCTCAAAGCCTTCACTGCAGTTGAGGTGAGACACCTTGCATTTAGGGTCTTTAAAAAACCACTGAAACAAACGCTCGAATTATTGCGTGATGCTGGACTCAATACCTTAACTGGAGGTGGAGCTGAAATTTTTGATCCTCTTGTACGTGATCGTATTTGCCGAGGAAAAGAGACTGCTGAGCAGTGGCTTGAGGCTCATCAAATCTGGCACGAAATGGGAATGCGTAGTAATGCCACTATGCTCTTTGGACATATAGAAACAGTAGAGCAGCGCATCCATCATCTTTATCTCCTTCGCAAACTTCAAGATAAGACTCATGGCTTTACGGCATTTCTTCCATATGCTTTTGTTCCTGAAACAACTCTTCTTTCCCATATTATTCCTGCATCTGATGAGGAATCTCTTCGAAATCTAGCTGTTTCACGACTTTTCCTTGATAATTTTGAACATATTACTGCCTACTGGATTAGTTTTGGATTACCTCTGGCTGCTAAATCTCTTCATTATGGTGTTGATGACCTCCATGGGACTATTGAAGAAGAGAGAATATTTCATATGGCAGGGGCAAAAACACCTAAAGAACAAACGGTTGATGCCTTAGAAAAGGCAATTCGAGGTGTAGGTCGTACTCCACATCAGCGGGATACCTTTTATCAACAGATTGAGAAAACAAAAGCTCGATGCATTGTATGACAGCATCTTCTTTATTCGAGAGCCATGTGAAAATCGGTGCAGTTTCTTATCTCAACTCACGGCCTTTATTAGAAACTCTTCCTTTTCCTATTTATAAAGATGTACCCTCTAGGTTATTTCATCTTTATAATAGTGGAAAATTAGATGCAGCACTTCTCTCAATTTACGATATTTTGAGACTTCCTAAAGCCGAGGTGGTCGACAATATTGGAATAGGATGTAGAGGTGATGTTTACAGTGTTATCTTAGTATATGAGGGGAGTTTAAAAAATATTAAGAAAATTCAACTTGATCCCGCTTCACATACCTCTAATCAATTATTAAAAATTATCCTGGCTGAGTTTTATCATCTTTACCCTGACTATATCGAAGGAAATAATGATCAATGTAAAGTTGAGGCAAGGCTGATTATCGGTGATCCTGCAATAGCTTTTAGAGAAAAGAGAAGCTGTTCTATATTAGATTTGGGAGGAGAATGGTTTCATTTTACAAAATTGCCTTTTATATTTGCTATGTGGTGCTTAAATAGAGATAATACACAAAAAGAGTATTTAAAAAAAATCTTAATTCAGGCTAAAGAAGAGGGCTTATTACTACGTCATAGAATTGTAGCTAATGAACCTAACCCAACTATTGCACTTCGCTATTTAACAGAACATATTCGATACGATGTCGGGCCAGAAGAACTCCAAGGATTAGAATTATTCAAATCACTTCTTAAAAAATACTCTTTATAATTAAAAATTAATATTCAAAAGAATTAGAGCGTTTATTAAATGGAGATAAAGATGAGATAGTAAGAGTATTATTTTTTTAATTTTTCTCCATCATCATAACACTGCTCAGCTTGTTGCCCATACATAAACCCCGTGTTTTCATCACCATTCCTATAATATTGTAAGGCTAGAAGAGCTTTGGATATAGCATTTGTAAATTCTTCTA
>JAIPKF010000103.1 GCA_021733705.1 Chthoniobacterales bacterium | reverse complement strand
AATGACAAAAAACATAATACTAAAAAACATCAAAAACTCCAAAACTCCGCAGGAAGTTAGGTCAACAACAAAATGTTTTATTATTTAACAGCAGCTGGCTCTACTCACTCATTAGTGCATCACAAGATTTACTTCAACCATTACTCATCTCTATTTTTTTATTAAAACGGGGATTTTCGCATGAATCGTTCTTATCAGTTGCATCCAATTCCTCTCGGTAAAAGCAATATCGACTATGCTACTGCTCTTAATGCACAACAATATTCAGCAGTCACTTCATCTCCTGGAGCAGCACTCGTAATCGCGGGTGCTGGAAGTGGTAAGACACGTACATTGACCTATCGTGTGAGTTGGCTTTTAGAACAAGGGTATGCTGCAGAGCAAATTTTACTTCTCACTTTTACAAACAAAGCAGCACGTGAGATGTTAGAACGCGTTAACGCTCTACTTCCTGGAAGAGCTAGTAATCTTTGGGGTGGTACCTTTCACTCCATTGGGCATCGAATTTTACGTCAGCACTCAGAATTACTCGGTTATCCAAAGAATTTCACGATTATGGATCGGAATGACCAAGAAGATCTTCTTGAGTCTGTTATTACTCGTAAAGCACTTCGTGGTCCTGACAAACGTTTCCCCAAAGCCAATGTGCTTGCAGAAATTATTAGCCTCTGCAGTAACACAGGAGAAACACTCCATGCTTTATTACTTCGGCGCTATCGTTACTTCCTTGATCTGGAAAAGCAGCTCGAGGAGGCTATGCTTGGCTATGATGCTGCGAAAAAGGCAGCTAACACAATGGATTTTGATGATCTATTAACAAAAACAGAGCAACTCTTCCTTACACATCATCAAGTCGCTAATAGCTACCAGCAACAATTCCGAGCTATTTTGGTAGATGAGTATCAAGATACTAATTTTCTACAAGCGAGCTTGATTGACCTCCTTGCTGCAGGACACAAACACCTCATGGTTGTCGGTGATGATGCACAGTCGATTTATTCATGGCGCGGAGCCAATGTTAGCAATATTTTAGAATTCCCAAAACGCTATCCCTCAGCTCAACTTTTTCCAATTGAGACTAACTACCGAAGTGTTCCTCAGATTTTAAAATTAGCTAACGCTTCTATTCTTTGTAACACCAATCAATTTCCTAAAGAACTTCACGCTGTTCGCCCTCCCTACGTAACCCAACCTGCTCTTGTGCCTTTAGCGACAAACAACGAACAGGCTTCTTTCATTGGACAGCGTCTCTTGGAGCTACATGAAGAAGGAATTCCCTTCTCAGAGATGAGTATTCTTTATAGGGCTCATTATCATTCCATGGAAATTCAAATGGAATTAACACGTCGCGGAATTCCTTTTTATATCACAAGTGGCCTTCGTTTTTTTGAGCAAGCCCATATTAAAGATGTAGCTGCAATGATGAAATTTGCGCTTAACCCAAATGATGAAGTTGCCTTCAAAAGACTTATTCAGCTCTTTCCTGGTGTTGGCAAAAAAACAGCCGAGTCGCTCTGGAGGCAAACGCTACAAATGCTTCAAGGAAGCCCTCAGTTTGAAAAGCTACTCTCTTGTAAACCGCCAGCTAAAGCAACGAAGCAGTGGCATCAATGTGTCCATACTCTCATGGAGATAACCCAAGATCCCTCATCGACCATAACACCTGCCGTGATGATTGAAACTATTCTGCTCGCTTTTTATGACGACATCATGAAGGAAAAATTCACGAACTATGATGTTCGACGTGATGATCTCCAAACGCTACTCAATTATGCTAAGCAATTTTCAGATCCTGGTGAATTCCTGGTCCAGTTAACCCTTCTTGGAGAGAGTGAAGAGCAACTTGTTGCCGATGAAGATCAAGTCTGCCTTTCGAGCATTCATCAAGCCAAGGGGCTTGAATGGCGTGTAGTTTTCCTTGTATGGCTTACTGAGGGAATGTTTCCCACAGCACGATCGTTGAGTGAAGAAGATTCACTCGAAGAGGAACGACGACTTTTTTATGTTGCTGTGACTCGCTGCAAAGAAGAACTCTATCTTACTTATCCAGAACTCAGGCTACATGCTAATTACGGAGAAGCATTCCAACGACCATCACGATTTTTATCAGAATTAAAATTAGATCTCTACGATCGATGGGATGTGTATCATCAACACTCCATTTAAAAAAATCTCGAAAACTTTAAAGGATACCCTTAGAAATAATTATTCAATCTCTTTAGCTAAATTTAGGATAACGAAAAAATCTATGGGCTTTTTTCAAACATTTTTAGGTCTTCATAATCCCAAAAACGCAAATGAGCTCGTTGGAATTTGGGAACGTATTGGTGACGAATTTTCAGGTTGTTTAATTCGTGTTGAGTTAGAAGAGCGTGAAATTGTCGGTAAGATCATTGTCTCAACACCTCAGATGCTATCTGCAGGCTGGAATATTGGTGATCGAAAATGGCGCCATATTGAAGGAGACTCTGAGGGGAAATGGCAACTTTTTGATTTGCGAAAAGAGTATGATACGCAGAATAAGAAAGTTCTCTCCACTGATTATGAACATTATAGAATTTCTCTGGGACACCAAGGAAGGAGAATCAGTCTTCATCAATCCAAAATACCAATCTTTGCAGCTCAAACCTGGCAAAAATTAGGTTAACTCGGATATTTCATACTGATCGTGACGAGGAGGCCGTGAAAGCTGATGGGGTAAGGCGAGCGATGAAGTCTGACGACGGCTTTATGAGTACACGCTGCTCGAGGAAGACTTCGAGACCAAGGCAGCATCCATCTGGCTTCCCGGATTCCGTAGTAAATCGGCGTGAAACATGTGGGATAAAATTATTTTCTATAAAGCCTGACAGGAGCAGAAGAGATTCCTATCCCCATAAACATTATCAATACGAGAGACGCTTGGCCAAAATTTATGATGACGCAACCATGGAGCTGGGTAGGCTGCAAGCGTTCGTGAATAAGGATGATCCCAGTTGTCTGCAATGACGACTTGAGCCGTATGAGGGGCATTTTTGAGAGGATTATTAAGTCGATCCCATACTCCTTGCTCAATGGCCACAAGCTCCTGAGCAATAGCAATCATGGCTTCACAAAAACGATCGATCTCTTCTTTTGATTCACTTTCAGTGGGCTCCACCATTAACGTTCCTGGAACTGGCCAGCTCATAGTAGGGGCATGGAATCCATAATCGATAAGACGCTTGGCCACATCTTCAACTTCAATACCAGCTCGCTGTTTCCATTCCCGCAGGTCAAGGATACATTCATGGGCAATACGACCGTGTTCACCACGATAAAGAATGACGTAATACGGTTCTAGACGTTTAGCAATATAGTTGGCATTGAGGATCGCTATTTTGGTAGCTGCCGTTAGACCATCAGGTCCCATCATGCGAATATACATCCAGCTAATAGCACAAATGCTAGCACTTCCCCATGGAGCAGCACTCACTTGTAAACTTTCTGAAAATTCTTCTAAGGGAGGAATGGCCTGCTGAGTACTAGTGCTCGTGCACTCGAGTAGCGCCTCTTGGCTCGATTGCTGCAGGAACATATCTTCCTCATGAGCTGCATTCGATTTGCAATGAGTTCTGTTCTGTTCTTTCATTGGAATAATAGAGTGTCCTGGAAGATACTCTGCCAAGTGCTTTGCAACACCTATCGGTCCTACACCTGGACCACCTCCACCATGAGGAATACAGAAGGTTTTATGAAGATTGAGATGGCAAACATCAGCTCCAAGATCATAAGGACGACAGAGGCCAACTTGAGCATTCATATTGGCACCATCCATATAAACCTGACCACCTGCCTCATGCACAAGCTGACAGACCTCTTTGATAGAGGCTTCAAAGACACCATGGGTCGAGGGATAAGTGACCATCAGTGCTGCAAGACGCTGCTGATGAGATTCTATTTTTGTTTTTAAATCAGTAAGATCAATATTGCCTTGAATATCACAAGCGACACCAACAATCTCCATTCCTACCATAGAAGCGCTCGCAGGATTAGTACCATGAGCTGAAAGCGGTATAAGGCAAACTTTACGATCATGATCACCTCGAGCGCGGTGGTAAGCACGAATAGCAAGTAAACCTGCATACTCACCCTGAGAACCAGCATTAGGCTGCAAGGAAATCGCATAAAAGCCTGTAATCTCAGCAAGCCATCGTTCTAATTGACGGAACATTTCTTGGTAACCCCGTGCCTGCTCAAGCGGAACAAAGGGGTGCAGACCTGAAAATTCGTTCCAACTTATTGGTAGCATTTCTGAAGTCGCATTCAGCTTCATCGTGCACGATCCAAGTGGAATCATCGATGTTGTAAGAGAAAGATCTTTTGCTTCCAAACGGCGCAAATAGCGCAACATTTCCGTCTCGCTATGATAAGAATTAAATACAGGATGCGTTAAAAAAGAAGAGGTTCTATGTAACTTTTTGGGAAGGTGCCATGAAGTAGAACTACTTGAGTCAATATCTGTGGCTTGAAAAAGCTCGTATAGGAGCTCCAAAGAACTCGTAGTTTCATCTAGCGTTATTAAAACTCTCTTTTCTTTTTTTAGAAAACGAAGATTCACTCCCTGTTGATGAGAACGCTCTTCAAGTAAAATCATCTCTTCGTCGGTTAGAGCAATCTCCACGGTGTCAAAAAATGGATGAATAATTACTTTCCATCCTGCTTGAGATAAGACAAAGGCAAGATGACGTACCTGTTCATGAATTTTTTTTGCAATAGCAGTGAGGCCCTTTGGTCCATGATACACAGCATACATCGAAGCCATCACTGCAAGGAGTACTTGAGCCGTACAAATATTACTGGTCGCTTTCTCGCGACGAATATGTTGCTCGCGGGTTTGTAATGAAAGACGTAGAGCATTATTTCCCTCCATGTCACGGGAAACTCCAATAAGTCGTCCCGGCATACGACGTTTCAAAGCATCTTGAACAGCCATAAATGCTGCATGTGGTCCCCCATAGCCAAGAGGAATTCCAAAACGTTGGGTAGAACCAATGGCGATGTCAGCTCCCATTTCTCCAGGGGGCTTGAGTAAAACCATTGCAAGCGGATCACAGGCAACCACAGCAAGTCCTCCGGCCGCATGAGCCTTATCAATAAAGGGGCGCAGGTCATCGATTTCCCCTGTAGTAGAAGGATATTGAATCAAGGCTCCACAGAGTCCCTCCTCTGGCATTGTATCCATGGTACCGACAAGCAACCCCACTCCAAGAGGTTCGCATCGTGTTTTCAAAAGAGCAATCGTCTGTGGATGCGTGTGTCTCTCAACGAAAAAAAGAGGCTGTTTTTTAAAGTCGAAGCAGATGGCCATCGCCTCAGCAGCAGCTGTTGCCTCATCAAGCAACGAGGCGTTTGCTATAGGCAAACCCGTAAGATCACTTATCATCGTCTGAAAATTTAAAAGTGCCTCGAGTCTTCCTTGGGCAATCTCTGCTTGATAAGGAGTATAGGACGTATACCAGCCAGGATTTTCAAGAATATTACGACGAATCACTGCTGGGAGATGCGTCCCATGATATCCCATTCCAAGATAGGTGGGTCGAAGCTCATTACGAGAGGCTAACTCTTTTAATTCGGCAAGTGCCTCTTCCTCACTGATTGCAGCTGGGAGGTTGAGAGGGTGCGTATAACGAAGTTCCTGAGGAATTGTTTGGTCGATGAGTTCTTCTAGGGTTTTACATTCTAGGAGAGTGAGCATGGATTGAAGACTCTTTTCATCAATACCGAGATGCCGTTTTGCAAAAGCTCCTAATGATGGATAATCTTGGGGGATAGACATTGTGAAAGAATTTAGGAACC
>JAIPKF010000102.1 GCA_021733705.1 Chthoniobacterales bacterium | reverse complement strand
TAGGACCCATCAAAAAAATGGAACTTTTATATGCAGCCTCAGATCTTTTTATTTTACCAACCCTTTATGATCCCTTTGCTAATGCCTCATTGGAGGCCCTTGTCATGGGTTTACCAGTCATTACTACAAGTGCTAATGGCTGCTCGGAACTTATCGAGGAGGGAGTACACGGCTCGGTGATACAAGATCCTAACAATGTCCAAGCATTTTATGAAGCGCTCTCTTTGTGGCAAAAAAAATTACTCAGTGAGGATGCTCCTCAGATTCGCGATGCTTGTAGAAAACGGGGAGCCTCTTTTAATATGGAGCGTAATCTTCATCAAACTATAGAGGTGATGGAAGAGGTGTTGGCAAAGCATTCACTTGAGGAAGGATCTCTGTAAAAAGAGGGCAATGGTCGCTTGCCTCTTTCCAAAGAGCAGGGCGGGCTATTCCCGAATGTTCTTGAACAATGGAGGATTCCAGTTCTTTGTTGATCAGCATGTAATCGATACGAGAATAGAGATCAGCTTCTTTCCAATATTCCGTCCAGTTTTCTCCACGGTCATCCGTAAGATTAAGCACATGGAGAATTTCTGGTTTTTTAGGCTTTCCAAGAAGTGTCACAAGAGATTTGGAATTTTTGGTATCATTAAAATCTCCCATCACTAAGAGGTGTGTCTTGGGATCTGAAGCCATGATCGCATTGACATAGTTTCGCAGAGAGAGTGCTTCTGCAGCTCGAAAGGAATCTTGATTGTAATTGGGAACAGAAATTTTCGATTTGAAATGAACGCAGAGTAATCGAAGTTTGTAATCAGGTCGTAATGCCACTGTCACATCTAAAATCCCTCGTGGACTATGTTCCACTTTTCCATTGATAGAAATAGGAAAGATCGCTTGAGAATGGCATTCTACAAAGGGAAAGCGGCTCAGTAAGAGAAGATGTCTCTCTTGATCCCAAGCATGAAGGTATTCTTGATAGGGATAATCAAGTCCAACCTCATGAAGGTGACGCTCCAGATCATGAACCTGTCGAAGATCACCAATTTCCATTAACCCAATGATATCTGGATGGAGCTTGGAGAGAATTGTGGCTACTGCTCTCTTTTCAGATTCTGGCTTTCCAGCATTATTGCGAAAGCGACCATTGATCCAGCGTGGCATGGAAAGATAATTTTCCACATTGTAAGAAACAATGACAACAGGAGATTCCTGAAGAGGCTCTTGCTCTGCTAGGAGAAGAGAAGAAACAAAAAGAAGGCTGAGAAAGAAAACAGAGTTTCGAATCAATGTGTGATAGCCTTGAAAAGATAGGGATTCAGCCACAAAGATCGAAAGAAAAGAGAAGGGGAGTTAGCTTTGCTTTGGCGTTTCCTCAGAATTCGAAGGGCTCGAAGGAGGTGTGTCCGTTGCTGTTGATGTAGGTTTGGAAGCTTGATCTTCAAATTCTTGTTTTGCTTTTTTGAATTCGTGAACGCTCTGACCGAGGCTACGTGCGATTTCTGGAAGGCGTTTTGCTCCAAAAAGCACCAGGACAATAATAAGCAGGACGATTAAATCAGGACCACTTGGAATCCCGAAGGCTAACACGAATGAGGATGAAAAAAGGGAAGAAGAAATCATCTTCAGATTGATAACAGTCGATCCCTTGAGATGCAAGATTACATCTATTTTTATTCACATTTTTAGGATAATTGATGGAGAATTGACCTCTGTTCATACAACCCGGCATCACAATCCTTTGCCCGCCTTGTAGTCATAAGCTTTGCACGGTGCCTCATAACACTTCAGCATGAAATATATGAAATATGCGGGTTAAATGCAATCTGCTTGGATTTGTAGATTTTTTTTTGAATACTCGCTAAATGAAGCCCTTCTTTTCATCTCGAGACCTTATTCTAAAAGAAATAAGCTATAGAAGTTTCCTTTTCGCTTATCCTCAACATCTAGCTACTAGTACTCTCTCATGTGCGGAATAGCAGGTTTTATCGGTTGTGGCAGTCGTGAGGTTCTTGAAAAAATGACACGAGCTCTTATGCATCGTGGTCCCGATGCTGAAGGTTTTTTTATTGATGAAAAAAAGGGGGTTTATTTCGGGCATCGACGTCTTGCGATTATTGATTTGGTTGATGGTGCACAACCAATGATCACTATGGATAGAGATTTAGTGATTGTTTTTAATGGTGAAATTTACAACCACAGAGAGCTGCGTGCTGAGCTTATTATTAAAGGATATCACTTTCAGACTAACCACTCGGACACTGAAGTGCTCCTTCATGCTTTCCGAGAGTGGGGTGAAGGGATGTTAGAAAAACTGAATGGAATGTGGGCTTTTGCCATTTATGATAATCGAAATCATTCTGTTTTTTTGGCACGAGATCGTTTTGGAAAAAAGCCGCTTTACTACTTTCAACGCTCTGGAGGAGATGGGGTCTTTGGATTTTCTTCGGAGCTAAGCTCTTTATTGCACCATCCACAAACACCACGAAACGAATCGATCTTAGCTCTCAAGAAACATTTTGCTTACGGTTATATTCCCGCTCCTCACTCTTTAATTGAAGGAATTTTCAAACTTCCTGCAGGACATTTTGGAAAACTAGATCTTCAATCTGGTACTTTTCAAGTTCAACGATATTGGGAATATCGCTTAGAGCCGTCTCAACCTGATTTACCAGCTGATGGTGGAAAATTATGGTGTGAAGAGCTCATAGAGCTCCTGGATCGAGCGGTAAAGCGGCGTCTGATCTCGGATGTACCGGTCGGTGTTTTTTTAAGTGGTGGGATCGATTCTTCGGCCATAGCTGCCTTTGCTTCACGCCACCTTCCTGTAGGACAACTTCAAACTTTTAGTATCGGATTTACTGATCCTTCCTTTGATGAACTTCCTTTTGCGCGACAGATGGCTTTGCATCTCGGTTCTACTCATCACGAAGAGATTCTAGATCTTGAAAGAGCTCTCCATCTTTTACCAGAGCTCTTGAATCATCTTGATGAACCGATTGCAGATAGTTCCTTGCTTCCTACATGGTTGCTTTCTCGCTTTGCAAGAAGTCATGTCACCGTTGCCTTAGGTGGCGACGGAGGAGATGAACTCTTTGCGGGATATGATCCTTTTAAAGCACTGAAGGCTGCAGAGCTCTATTCTAAGATAGTTCCGAGGGCATTACATCCAGCACTCTTGTTTCTTGCAGCCCATCTTCCTGTTTCTCATCGCAATATCAGCCTTGATTTTAAAATTAAACGGACTCTAAGAGGCCTCTCCTTTCCTCAATCATTCTGGATGCCCGTTTGGATGGGGCCTCTCAATATTCAAGAAATTGATTCTTTTTTTGGAGATAAAAACAATCCTGAAGAAATTTATAGTGAGGCGATTGAAGCCTGGGATTCTGCTGGTTCTGGAGCTAGTTCCGTAGATCGAGCTCTTCAATTCTTTACACGACTCTATTTACAAGATGATATTTTAGCTAAGCTGGATCGTACTAGCATGCAGCATTCACTTGAGGTTCGTTCTCCTTTTTTAGATATCGAGGTGGTTGATTTTGCACGACGTTTGCCACACACGGTGAAGTTAAGAGGTGGTGTCACCAAATGGATTTTAAAAAAGGGACTCGAATCACTCTTGCCACACGATATTATCTATCGTCGTAAAAAAGGATTTGGAATGCCTATTGGAAATTGGTTTCTTAATGGAGCTCTTAAATCAGTTGAACCACCAGCAGCAGGTGCTAAAATTTTTTTTCATGAGCGTCTGCAGTCCCATCAATCCGGCAAAAGTGATGAGCGGCTTTTTCTCTGGGCCCAACTATTACTGTCGTCATCATCGAGAGCTGCTCGCTGTTAGTTGTACGGGTTTGACTTTTCCAAGAGTCTCCGTGCTCTTTCTTGTAATTTCTAAGTAATTGGACAAAAAGTTACTAATCTTCCTGTTTTTTTTCTAACAAATCTTCAAGAATTTTCTCTTCTAGCTCCGAAGCCTTTCTATTTTGTCGATCTAAACTAATTTTGTTCCCAGCAACGAGTAAGTTGAGAACAGAGTCTCGATTAAACCCATTCTTAGTAGGATCTGTAGTGCTTTCGTTATTTATACGTATATCTCTACTGGTATCATTAATATCATTAACAGTAGTGCCGTAATGATCACTAGCTGCTTTTAATCCTTGTGTCCCAGCTTGAGCTGAGGGAATATATTGACTTACATACGTAGAGTTTGCATTAACTGACTTTGTTTTCTGAGGATTTAATGCAGTAAAATTAGGACGGCCGGAAGTTCCTCTTGTAATTGCATTATCTCTAGTAGTTGTAGTTGGTATTGGATTAGTACCATTATAGTTTTCAGAGAGAATGTCTACAACATCACGAACACGAGAATTGGAATTTGAGGCAGATGAAATAGCCATAGTGAAAGGTTTTAGAATTAAAAACGAATCTCATTACTATGAGTGATCCCAATACTATTTATCAATAAAAATTCACTACAGGCTTTGCTCTTAGTTTTATATTTTCTACTCTCTTGTAATGTCACGTATTCTTTCTCTCTGTTATGAGTATCCTCCACTGGGAGGAGGAGGAGGGCGTGTGGCGGCGCAAGTTGCAACTGCCTTGGTCGAGCGTGGTCATCAAGTTCTCTTTATCACTGCAGGAATGTCGCACTTGCCTTTAAAGACTACTATTGATGGAGTCGAAGTTATTCGCGTTCGTGCCAGACGCTCTCGTGAAGATACCTGCACTATTTTTGAAATGATACTTTGGATCTTAGCTGCTACACCAGTTGCCTTAAAAGAGGCTTGGCGTTGGAGGCCCGATGTTATCCACGTTCATTTCGCCGTTCCGACGGGAATGGTTGCATGGGTTGTGCATCAATTCACACGTATTCCTTATGTTTTAACAGTTCATCTTGGAGATGTTCCAGGAGGTGTCCCTCAACAAACGGATCGTATTTTTAAACTTATCAAGCCCTTCACTATTCCTATTTGGCGTGGTGCAGCAGGAGTGACTGCTGTAAGCAGTTTTGTAGCGGAACTTGCGAAGAGAGCCTATGGAATTCAACCCCGTGTTATTCTTAATGGAGTGAAACTATTTAAAAATAGTCCCTTTTCAAACAACGCTTCCACTAGCACCCAGTCACATGCTATTAAATCAGAATTGCTCACAGATGGAGCAGTTTCAATATCTATCGATAATTCAAAATGCCACCAAGCAAGACCAACACGACTCCTCATGGTCGGACGGCTCAGTATTCAAAAAAATCCTCTTTTTGCTATTCAATCCCTAGCCTTACTCAGAGACCTTTCTTGGACATTAAAGCTCATTGGGGAAGGACCCCTTTTTGCTTCCGTTAAGGAGGAAGTAATAAGATATGGCCTTGAGGAAAAGACTGCTTTTTTAGGATGGCTTGAAGCAGCTGAAGTCGAACAAACGATGAAGCAATCTGATGTTTTGCTCATTCCCTCACTTTCAGAAGGACTTCCTATGGTGGGAGTCGAGGCATTAGCAGAGGGTCTTGCTATTGTTGGAAGTCGTATTGGTGGACTTCAAGATATTATTGAAGAAGATCAGAATGGCTGTTTTTTTGATCTGGAGAAGGGCCCACCTGCAATGGCGAAAGCGATACAATCTTTAATAGAAAATCCAAAAGACCTTGATAATATGAAAAAGGCATCTCTTCAAAAAGCAAAAGATTTCGAATGGAGTCGCTCTATTGATGCGTATGAGCAACTCTTAGAAAGTTGTTATAAAAGTTAACCCGGATATTTCATACTGATCGTGACGAGGAATCTGCGAAGGCTGATGGGGTAAGGCAGACGAGCATTTTGATGCTGGGCTGTATGTGTACATACTGTCCAAATCAAAATGTGAGTCTAACGCAGCATCCATCT
>JAIPKF010000101.1 GCA_021733705.1 Chthoniobacterales bacterium | reverse complement strand
TAAATATCAACAGGAATAACCTGATCAACGCCTTGTAATACAGAATAGCTTCGGTACATTCCACCACTGGAGGCGCATGCTCCCATGGCTATCACCCATTTTGGTTCTGGCATCTGGTCATAAATTCTTTTTACAGCGAGTGCCATTTTGTAAGTTACTGTTCCAGCAACAATCATGACGTCAGATTGACGGGGGGAAAAACGCATGACCTCTGCTCCGAACCGAGAAATGTCATAGCGCGAGGAGGAAGCTGCCATAAGCTCGATAGCACAACATGCTAGTCCCATCGGCATTGGCCAAAGAGAGTTTTTCCTCATCCAATTAATGGCTGCATCGAGTTTTGTGATAATGACATTTCCCTCAATTTTAGAGTCGTAGGAAACAGGGACATTAACGGATGCAGCAGGTGAATAATCCATTTGCATACTCTAAAAAAAGAGAAGAGTTCCAGCAAGAGAATTCTAATATGTAAAAAAAGAATATGCTTTACTTGAAGTGGAGGAATTTTGGACTCTCGTTGCACTTTTTATATCCTCGTGGACTCCTCATCTCCCTTGACATTACGCTGGTCTGCTTACACTGATATCGGACGTGTGCGCAAAAATAACGAAGATAGTTTTTTAGGGCTCTCGCTTGATGCTATCGAGGTTCAGTATCTTGGAAAAATTGGAGATGCTTCCGATATCTCCAAAGATTATGTCTTTGCCGTCAGTGATGGAATGGGGGGAGCAATGGCTGGTGAGTTTGCAAGTCGCATTGCGGTGGAGAAAATAACAAAAATGTTTCCTCCTTACTTAGCAAGAGTAGAAAACAGTATTCTAACTCCTTCAATCTCGGGGAACGATTCTTTCTATCAATTCTTGATTGAGCTCTTTCATGAAATTCATCGAGCTCTTCTTTTTCTAAGCGCCAGTTATGAGGAGTGCTGTGGTATGGGGACGACCTTGACCATGTGTTGGGTGCGCCCGGGAAGACTCTTTTTTGGACATATCGGCGATAGTCGTTTTTATCATCTCCCGAAGGAGGGAGGGATTAAACAAATTTCCGAAGATGATACCCATGTCGGGTGGCTTTTTCGTCAAGGAAAGATGAGTGAATATGAATTGAAAAATCACCCTCGTCGTAACCTGCTCCAAAAAGTGCTTGGAGCTGATCATCAATTTGTCACACCTCAGGTTGGGAGAGTGGACTATTGTTTGGGAGATCGTTTTTTACTCTGCTCAGATGGGGTAACTGATGGGATTTTTGATGCGCAATTGTTGGAAATTTTAACGGAGTCTACAAAAAAATCACCTGCACAACATCTCGTTGAAGAGGCTGTCGATCGATCAGGGAGAGATAATGCAACGGCAATGGTGATTGAAATCGGCGCTGCATGATCGTGAGGGAAAGAAGAAAAATCACAGGGATGGAAGGGATGAATACAAGAAGCAATTTTCAGAATGTCAGAACATTTTTGTTTGTTCTGTTTTTTATCCCTTTCATTTCTTCCATCCCTGTGAGTATTTCTTTTCCGAGATTGCTCACTTTAACCCGGATACTTCACACTAATCACCTGCGGAGGCCGGGAAGCCAGATGGATGCTGCGTTAGACTCACATTTTGATTTGGACAGTATGTACACATACAGCCCTACATCAAAATGCTCGCCTGCCTTGCCCCATCAGCCTTCACGGCCTCCTCATCACGATCAGTATGAAATATCCGGGTTAATTACCCCCTTGCCAGACAAAAAATTTTCATCATGTTTTTTCTCATAGCTTGCAAGCTATAAAAGCACGAGGTATTTTCTCAGCTTCATTTCACCCTCTAAATTTTTTTTATGAAACCATTAGAAAATCAAGTAGCCATTGTTACAGGTGCAGGTCGAGGAATTGGCGAAGCCATTGCCCATCAACTCGCTCTTCAAGGAGCAAAAATTGCTGTGCTGAGTCGCAGTGAAAGTAATTCTTCCAAAGTGGCACTGCACTTAAATCAAAAAATTGCTGGGTCTGCCAAAGCCTACGCTGTTGATGTGGCCGATTTTGAAGCGGTTCAAAAAGTGGGAGAACAGATTATAGCTGATTTTGGAAGGGTCGATATTCTTGTCAATAATGCTGGAATTACTCGTGACAATCTCCTCATGCGCATGTCTTCAGAACATTGGGATGAAGTTCTAAATGCTAATCTTAAGGGAGCTTTTAATTGTGTGCGAGCCGTCATCCGTCCTATGATTAAAGCGCGTTCAGGGAGAATCATCAATATCAGCTCTGTCAGTGGCCTCATGGGTCTTGCAGGACAGACCAACTACGCTGCAAGCAAAGCAGGGCTCATTGGATTTAGCAAAAGCCTTTCACGGGAAGTAGCCAGCCGAGGTATTACTGTCAATGTCGTTGCTCCTGGATTTATCGAAACAGATATGACCTCTGTCTTAAGTGAAGAGGTGCGCCATGCTGCTATTGCGCAAATTCCTCTAAATCGTTTCGGTCAGCCAGAGGATATTGCAACGGCCGTTAGCTTTCTTGCAGGCCCTTCTGCAAGCTATATTACGGGTCAGGTGTTAGCCATCGATGGTGGGATGTCGATGTAAACGCCTCTTCAAGTTCTACTGAGGCTGCGAATAACTGCGTTGCTGTGGTGCTCGATCCCTCACGTATTACTATACGCTCGGTCTCTGTGCTCCTCGCGCCTTGTTCTTCACTAGCCTCAGCGAACTTGAAGAGGGGTTTCTGCAGACAGAGCAAAGAGTACTGTCGTGCCGGTGCTCGCGTCCTCGAGTACCCTATGTACACTCAGTTGCTGCGTGCCGTCACTTCTTGCTCTTCATCAGCCTCAGCAAATATAAAACCAGTTTGCTCTGTTCCATTGAGTATGATCAGGTTCTTTTAGTTTGAACTTGCCGAAGGCAAAAAGATAAACTCGTTACCCGTCACTCATTACTCATTACTCATCACCCATCACTCATTACCCTTTACTTGTCTGCTGTTGTGGAGAGTTTCGAATAAAAAGAAATATACTTTCCACAGACTGCGTACTTACGAAATTTTTTTATGATTCTCTATCTTCTCAGACATGCCGAAGCAGAACCACATTGCAACAATGATGCAGAGCGTAAGCTGACAGTGATAGGAAAAACCCAAGCGTTACGTGTTGGAAAATTTTGTAAAAAATATAACATCAAGCCAGATTTGGTCTTAACAAGCCCATTTTGTCGTGCTGTGGAGACAATGCATCCGGTTTTAGAAAAAATTGGAATGCCTCCATTTCTTGAACTAGCTTGGATCGCTTCAGGAATGATTCCAGAGGTAGCGATAGAGGAGCTTCAATCCTACATCACGCTTGAATCAGTAATGCTCGTGGGACATGAGCCTGACTTGAGTTATCTCATTGCAAAACTATTGGGCATGGCTCACTCGAAAAATGTGAATGTTCCTAAAGCTTCGTTGACCGCAATCAAAGTAGAAAAAATAGCTCCTGGTGCAGGTATATTGCAGTTTTTGATTCCAGTTGAATTCGTAAATGGAAAATAGTTTCATGAAGCTCCTCTTATTTACTAAAGAATATCCTCCTCATATTTATGGAGGAGCAGGCGTGCATGTGAAGTATTTAAGCCGTGAGCTTGCTAAGTTGATTTCGGTCGAAGTGCGCTGCTTTGGAGATCAACAGGAGAAAAAAGAACATTTTTCTATTCGTGGATTTTCTGAAAAGGGACTCGTTTTAGACTCTCCTCCACAGCTCAAGAGTCCTCTGGATGCAGCATGGAGGGGAATTCAATTTAATGCGGCAGGGATCGATGCTGATTTAGTCCATTGTCATACCTGGTATACCTATCTTGGGGGAATTATGGCAAAACAGCTTTATGGAATTCCTCTCATCATCACGGTTCATTCATTGGAGCCTCTGCGCCCATGGAAACAAGAACAATTGGGAGGAGGGTACGATTACTCTTGCTGGATTGAACAACAAGCACTCACCCTAGCAGATGCTGTGATTGCTGTTTCTCATGAGACAAAAAGAGACATTCTCGAACATTTTCCAATTTCTGAGGATCGTGTTTTTGTGATCCATAATGGTATTGATCTCAATGAATATTCTAAGAATCAAGAGAGGTCCTGTTTAGAAAAATATGGTATTAACTCTGATCTTCCATATGTACTTTTTGTAGGTCGTATTACTCGTCAGAAAGGAATCGTACACCTTGTTCATGCGATCAAGCATATGGATCCTGGCTTTCAAATCGTTCTCTGTGCAGGTGCTCCAGATACACCAGAAATTGCTCTCGAAATGGAAAAAGCAGTGGCCCAAGCCCAAGAAGATCGGCCTGGAATTATTTGGATTAGCACAATGGTGGAGCATCATGACATCATTGCTCTTTATTCAGGAGCTGCCCTTTTTGTCTGTCCTTCTATCTACGAACCCTTTGGAATTATCAATTTGGAAGCAATGGCCTGTGGGGTTCCGGTGGTAGCCTCAGCAGTTGGTGGAATTAAAGAAGTGGTAGTAGATGGGGTCACAGGATTTTTGGTCCCCTTGGATCAGAAAAAGGGAGGTTCTGATATTTTGGATCCTGAAAATTTTATTCTTACTCTTGCTGCAAGGGTGAATCAATTGATGAGTGATTCCTCTCTTCGGGCCTCCATGGGAGCGGCAGGACGGCTTCGTGTGGAACATCATTTTTCTTGGGAGATGATTGCTAAGAAAACAGAGCGACTTTACACTCACATTCTGAAAGAATCGAAAAATGTTCATTGATCGCGTTCGTATTCATGCAAAAGCTGGCAAAGGAGGAAATGGGTGTGCTAGCTTCCGCCGAGAGAAATTTATTCCAAAGGGTGGCCCTGATGGTGGTGACGGAGGAGATGGTGGAAGTGTCATTTTAAAAGCCAGCGTGCATGAAACACAGTTAGCTTCGTTGTTTTACAAACCGATACTCCGTGCAGAAAATGGAGCTCCCGGTTCAAGTCGTCAAAAGCATGGTAAGACCGGATCCGATTTAATTCTCCCTGTTCCTGTAGGGACATTAATTTATCGTGTTCCTCCACCCACATCGGCACTAGCTCTTGAAGAAGAAGAAACTGAGGAGTCTGAAAAAAAAGAGGAGACAAAGGAAAATATTTCCTCTGTTAGTAAATCAGAACCTCGCTCTAAATTAGCACCCCCTGATCCTGAGGACCTGGTAGCTGACTTAGCAGAGCCCGGGGAGGAATTTGTCCTTTGCCTCAAAGGACATGGAGGTCGAGGGAATATTCATTTTAAAAGTTCACGCAACCGCGCTCCAAGGCGTTTTACAGAAGGGACGGAGGGGGAGGAGAGTTGGTTTCTTTTAGAGCTACGTACTATCGCCTTTGCAGGACTGGTAGGATATCCCAACGCTGGAAAATCGACATTACTCCGTGCCCTTTCAGCAGCTCATCCTAAAGTAGCCTCTTATCCCTTCACCACACGTCATCCTCAAGTAGGGGTCGTCGATTTGGGTGATTATACTCAGACTACTGTTGCTGATATTCCTGGTCTCATTGAGGGAGCGAGTCACAATCGCGGTCTTGGACATGCTTTTCTCAGACATATCATGCGTTGTCCTATTTTACTTTTTGTACTCGACATGTCTGGTGCTGAAGAACGGAAACCTTGGGAAGATCTTCATGTTTTAAGAAAAGAACTAGAGCTTTACGACCCTGAATTAGTCGCTCGTCCTTGGTGTGTTATTGCAAATAAGATGGATTGTCCTGCAGCCCCAAAAAACCTTACTGAATTTCAGAAAAAAATTCCGAACATCACAGTAATCCCCATCTGTGCAGAGTTAGGGGAGGGGGTTGATGTAATCAAAAAATTCCTCCACGAACGCTTGCGTCCTTTATAGTCAAAGTAATTTAACTTTAACCCGGATATTTCACA
>JAIPKF010000100.1 GCA_021733705.1 Chthoniobacterales bacterium | reverse complement strand
GAGGGGCGTGTTAAGACACTGCATCCTAAAGTTCATGGGGGCTTACTCTATCGCCGTGATCATCCCACTCATTGTGCAGAAGCAGAAGCGCATGGGATCCTTCCTATCGATCTCGTTTGTGTCAATTTATATCCCTTTGTTGAAACCATTGCTAAAAAAGGAACAACATTGGAACAAGCCATTGAGCAAATCGATATTGGGGGACCCTCCATGATCCGAAGTGCTGCCAAAAATCATGCTTCGGTAACCGTGGTCGTCGATCCCGAGGATTACCCACGCATTTTAGAGACAATGACCAATAACAACGGTTCCACAACTCCTGAATTGCGTGCTCGATTAGCAACGAAAGCCTTTTCAACGACAGCTTCCTACGACCACGCCATTAGCTCTTATCTTGATGGAGAGGTAGTACCAGCTACTTCTTTTTCTTTGAAACTCCCTCAAGTATGTCGCCTCCGGTATGGTGAAAACCCCCATCAAGAAGCAGAACTCTACGGGCACTTCTTTGACTATTTTGAAAAGCTCCACGGCAAGGAACTTTCCTTTAACAATATTCTCGATATTACTGCAGCAACTCAATTGATCACCGAATTTGAAAAACCGACTATCGCGATCCTTAAACACACGAATCCCTGTGGTGTCGCCAGTGATCCTGATCTTTGCGAAGCATGGGAAAAGGCTTTTGCGACCGATCGGTCTGCTCCTTTTGGGGGCATTATCATTGTGAACCGACCTATTGATGAAAAATTAGCCCATGCGATTTCAGAAATTTTTAGTGAGGTTATTATTGCACCTGAATTTCATGTTGAAGCACGTTCTTTGCTACAGAAGAAAAAAAATCTTCGCCTCATGCGTTTTTTAAAAAAAGAACCTCCCTTGGACCGTAATCTAAGATCGGTTATTGGTGGTATTCTTTTACAAGATGCTGATGTCGACCCTTGGAATAAGGTAGGAACTATAGAACAACGTGTTGTCACAGAACGCCCCCCCACCCGTGATGAGCTCGAAGCAATGGAGTTCGGTTGGAAGGTAGTAAAGCATGTCAAAAGCAATGCTATCGTCTACGCTGGCCGTGATCGAACTCTAGGTATTGGAGCTGGTCAAATGTCCCGTGTTGATGCTTCACGTATTGCTGTCTGGAAGGCTGCTGAAGCAGGCCTCTCGCTCAAAGGAAGCGTTGTCTGTAGTGATGCTTTTTTCCCTTTTGCTGATGGCCTTATTGCAGCAGCTGAGGCAGGGGCAACTGCTGCTATCCAGCCAGGGGGATCGATACGTGATCCAGAAGTCATTGCTGCCGCCAATGAGCATCGAGTTGCAATGGTCCTTACTGGAATGCGTCATTTTAGGCACTAGTCAGGATATTTCATACGGATCGTGACGAGGAGGCCGCGGAGGCTGATGGGGCGGCGAGCGATGAAGTCTGACGACGTCTGTGTGTGTCCACACTGCCCGAAGGAAGACTCCGAGATCAACGCAGCATCCATCTGTCTTCCTGGTATCCGCAGGTGATCGGTGTGAAATATGCGGGCTCATGAAGAAAACAAAAGGTTCTGGAAAAAATCGAGGTTTCTTTATAGAATAACCTCCCCGCTTTTTTAAAGTATCTGGGCCAACATCATGAATGGTCCGGATAAAAATAATATTTACCCCATGCTTCTAAAAAACATTCCTCTTTTAAGTGCTCTCTTTCTTTGCTCCTTTTCCCTTCATGCTAAGCCAGTCAAGATCGTTTCAGCAGAAAATTTTTATGGTGGTGTAGCACAACAGATTGCTGGCTCTTCCGCAGAGGTGACTAGTATTTTGAGCAATCCGAATCAAGATCCCCATGAATTTCAATCAGACGCTAAAACTGCCAAAAAAGTTGCTGATGCTACGATCATTATTTACAACGGTCTTGGCTACGATACATGGATGGAAAAATTACTAGGTGCAGATAAAAAATCGGATCGTGTGATTATTAATGTAGCCCAACTTGTAGGAGCAAAAGAGGGATCTAACCCACATCTCTGGTATGATCCAAAAACGATGCCTGCTCTTGCTGCAAAACTTGCTTCTATTCTCCATAGGCCACAGTCAGAAATCACCTTTGCTGAGTCGATGCAGCCTCTGATTGATAAAATCAAGCAGTTGAAACCAAAAACAAGTGGGATGAAGGTAACGGCAACAGAACCTGTTTTTGAATATATGGCCTCAGCACTCGGATTTCAAATGCTCAACAAGGGTTACCAACACGCTATTATGAATGATGCAACACCTCGTTTTCAAGAAATAGCAAGCTTTGAAAAAAGCCTCACGGATCATACAGCTCAGCTTCTATTTCAAAATAGTCAAACGATCAATCCCTCCACACAGCGCATGATTGCGATTGCAAAACAAAATCATATTCCAGTTATCAACATTACCGAAACAGAACCAACCAACACCAAAAACTACGTTGATTGGATGATTTTGCAATTAGAAGAGATCGAGGCTTCTCTTCCTGCTCATTAAATAGAGAACCTCTTTCTTAAAACAATATTTCGCTTTTCTTCATTGTTCTTATAACTTTTTCTGCTATGCCACTTCTCTCCTTTCAAAATGTTGGAATACGTTTTGGCTCCCGCAAAGTTATTGATCATTTTTCTGCAGAGATCGAGGAGGGAGAATTCATCGGTATTTTTGGACCCAATGGGGTAGGTAAATCAACGCTTATGCGTGCTATTTTAGGTCTTTGTCCGATCTATGAAGGATCGATTCAGCTTTTTGGAGAAAATCCAGGGAAACAGAATCGCTTCATTGGTTATTTACCACAGTCGCAAAGTCTCCTCGGAACGACAACACTCACAGCACGTGCTCTGGTAGCTGCTGTTCATCATGGAGAAAAATGGGGAGTCCCTTGGCTCTCTTCCAAAGATTCTTATCAAGTAGAGAGAGCTCTGGAACTATCCGAAGCAAAAGACTATGCAGATACCCCTTTTTCACTTCTTTCCGGGGGAGAGAAAAAAAGAGTGATGCTCGCACAGGCCCTCATTGATGAACCTAAATTACTTATTTTAGATGAGCCTCTTGCCAGCCTTGATCCTAAAAATCAGATGCTCTTAGTACAACGTATTCGCAATATTCAAGAGGAGACGGGTCTCACCATTCTTTTCATTGCTCATGATGTGAATCCATTACTTGGAGCTATGAGTCGTGTTATGTACATGGCAGAAGGGAATGTGGCTTTGGGAAGTGCTCAAGAAATTATTACGAATGAATCACTCAGCGCTCTTTATGGAATGAATATCCATGTTCTTCGTGCTGAAGGGAGGGTTTTCATTGTTAATGCAGAAAGCAATGTTGATGAAACAACCTGTTCTCATGTTTAAAATCACCTCATGCTCCCAGATGTTTTAAAAAAATAAACAAGCCAATGATGCACTACCTTTCTTATGATTTCGTCCAAAATGCCCTGATCGCTGGATCTATTGCTGCTGCTCTTGGTGCTGTGGTCGGTTACTTTGTGATTATTCGCAATATCGGTTTTGCTGCCCATGCCCTGGCCCACATTGGATTTACTGGAGCTACTGGAGCCATCCTCTTTGGACTGAGCCCGCTACAAGGAATGTTAGTGATGAGCTCTCTTGCAGGAGCTACTATGGGGATTTCGGGCAACAGATTTCATCGAAGTGAACTTGCTATTGGAATGGTTCTCTCCATCTCGCTTGGTTTAGGAACACTTTTCCTCTCCCTCTATCAAGGTTTTGCTGGTGAGGCAACAGCGATCCTTTTTGGAAATATCTTTGGTGTTTCTCATGCTCAGGTGATAGAGACAATTTTTCTTTCTGCATTGAGCTTGTTTCTCTTAGCCCTTTTCTCACGGCGCCTTCTTTTTACTAGTATTCAACCCGATCTCGCAGAATCGCGAGGATTATCACTCACCTTCCTTTCCACTGCATTCATGATCATCCTTGCAATCAGTGTTGCCCTAGTAAGCCAGGTCGTTGGCACTCTCCTAGTCTTCACTTTATTAATTGGTCCTGCTGGAATTGCAACACGTCTGAGTCATTCTTTCTGGAGAACAATTTTACTCTCTCTTTGTATTGGAATTGTCTCTGTTTGGAGCGGAATCTTTTTAGCATGTCTCACAAATCAACCTCCGAGTTTTTGGATCACTAGTATTCTTTTTGTGCTCTATATTTTTACAGAGCTCAAAATAAAGCTTTTTGAGAGCGTTTAGCCCAGATATTTCATACCGATTCTGCTGCGGCTTGCGAATACCTGATGGATACTGCATCAGATGTTTTGTTTCTATTTACGTTTTTAGGTTCATAGCACATCTGCAAAAGCAGGCTTGATCTTAATAAATACGACATACCCTATAATGGCTATGATGATACTCGATAAAAGCTGAAGACCATACATGGTGATATCTGGCCACTGGTGAAAAACCAGAGCATTGCGGCCCATCGAAATAAGTACTGCAGCTGGATTGAGCATCACAACCCAACGCCACGTGGTGGGAATTGCCGTGATGGGGAAAAAGAGTGCACTCATGAACATTAAAACGGTGATTGCCGGAGGAATCAGTGCCCCAATATCACGTAAAAAAACACCGAGGGAGGCTAGAATCCAACTGATCCCAAGTGAATAAAAGAGGATAGGAACAAAAATAAAAATGAGGCTGATGGAAGAGAGTCCTATGGTGCCTTGAGAAACGAGAAGCAAAAGAAGCAACGGAATGAATCCCATCGCTGTATGTACGAGCGTCGAGGTGATCATAGCGATCGGTATAATCTCTAATGGGAAAATCACTTTTGTGACAAAATTAGCATTTCCAATAATAAGTCCTGGAGAGGCTGCTATCGATCCTGCAATAAGATCCCAGAGTAATAATCCACAAAAGAGTCCTAAGGTAAATTGTGTCTTCGTCTCTCCAGGATGCCCATATGACCCGCCAAAAATATATCCAAACACAAGTGTATACACCAGCAACATTAAAAGCGGTGTCATGAATGACCATGCGATACCGAACAATGTTCCTTTATAACGTCGCTCAATTTCTCGTTTGGTAAATTGCCACAATAACGATTTACACGAAGCAAGATGGCGAAAAATATTCCACGGAAGTACTAGCTCACTCCAGGAGAGTCGATTTGAGGAGATATAGGTGGGGCTCATTTTTGAGATATGTACCATTTTATGTGACTGTTTCCTTCATAGCCTCTGAAAACAACAAGCCTTTTTTATCTTTTTCAGAGAGTTGTACTTCATACCCTTGAGGCCACTGAATCTGAAGAGTAGGGTCATTCCATAAAATTGTTCTCTCATACTCTGGAGCATAATAGTCGGTGGTTTTGTAGAGCACCTCAGCATTCTCGCTAAGCACCATGAATCCATGAGCAAAGCCAGGGGGTATCCATAGTTGGTGATGATTTTTCTCTGAAAGTTCTAGCCCCTCCCAATGTTTAAAAGTTGGAGAACTAGGTCGCAGATCGACAGCAACATCAAAAATCACTCCTCGTACGACACGCACTAGTTTCCCTTGAGGTTGCTTCACTTGATAGTGAAGCCCCCTCAAGACTCCTTGCGAAGAGCGACTGTGGTTATCTTGAACAAAGGAGAAAGAGAATCCTGTTTTTTGTGAAAATTCTCTTTTGTTAAAACTTTCAAAAAAAAATCCACGATCATCACCCAGAACCTTGGGCTCGATTAGGAGCAAATCGGGAATCTTAGTCGAAATAAGCTTCATCTTAGTCCTTTTTTTCTTGGAGTAATCGCTTCAAATATTTTCCATAGTCATTTTTCAGTAATGGCTCTGCTAATTTTTCAAGCTGTTCCTCATTGATAAATCCGCGGTGGTAGGCGATTTCCTCGGGACAGGCAACCTTAAGCCCTTGGCGATGTTCAATCGTTTCAATAAAATTACTTGCCTCCATCAAGCTCTCGTGAGTTCCGGTATCAAGCCATGCATAACCTC
>JAIPKF010000099.1 GCA_021733705.1 Chthoniobacterales bacterium | reverse complement strand
GCCGTCGCACCATTACTGATTGCTCTGATCTTTTGGAAAGAATCTTCTTCCTTGTCTAAAAAAAAGGAAATTGCAGATAACAAGCTCTCTCATGCTCCGTTACCACTCCATTCCACCACCACAAAGAAATCAATTTCTTTGGCCACACCGACGCTACGACCTTCACTGCATGGGATTCCTGCTCCCATGCAAGAACCTTCTGAGGAAGAATTCAATTTTTATCCTGGAGCTGTTGTAACAGAAGCAGCTGAGGTAGAAGGATCTCAGCCACATGAAAAAATCCGTTATCGTATTTTAAAAACTGCTTTTACTTCTCGGTCTACCACCTCGGGAATGATTCGTACCGAAGAGATAGTCGATGATAAAAGCGGGGAGCTCATCGATCGAGAGGAGATGCTTGCAGATCATCTTTTGGTCAAGCTCCCAATAGGTGAGGATCCTCAGCATTTTCTCGAATGTTTGGATACAATTGCTTCTAATATGAACAAGGTGACTCCGGAGGGCTTCTTTTATGATCTGACGCTTCGCAGTAGTTCTTTAGATGCGATTCCTGAGGCTTTAGAAAAAATTGCCTTGCTCGATGGAGTGAGGGGAGAGCCAGTATTCATGGTCCATTCTTGTAGTAGTAATGTTCCAAGTTACCTTCCTTCCTTTTGGAATTTAGAGCATCAATGGGGATTATGGAGTGATTGTGGAGGCATTGATGCTTATGATGCCTGGCAGGTAGAGCCTCCCGAGACACCATCTTTTATGAAGGATGCTACTCTGCCGATTGTCGCTGTTTTAGACTCTGGTATTCGCTTCACCCACGAAGATCTTAGAGAGAACATCTGGTCTGACCCCGCTGAAGAAAGGGAGGAGAGTCTGCATGGTATAGACATGATCGATAAAAATGACCAATCGATGGATAATAGCAAAGATGGGCATGGAACGCATGTTGCAGGAATTATTGGGGGGATCGGTATTAGTAAAAATTATGGACTACAAAGGGGAACTTTTGGGGTTGCTCCCAAGGTCAAGTTGATGTCGTGCCGATTTATGATGGATACAGATAAGTCCTTAGGTGTCGGAACGGAGAGTGACCTCATCTGCTGCATCGATTATGCCATTAGGCATGGAGCCTCGATTTTGAATTGCAGCTTTGTGATGACACATTATTTGGATGAGAACCATATTACCCCCAACGCACGTGGTGATTACAATAAATCCTACTTTTCTGAGAACTCTTCTTTACTATTGCTACAGCTTCAAAAAGCACAAGAAAAGGGAGTAATTATCGTTGCTGCAGCTGGAAACGCAGCATATGTACGAAAATCATATTCTGATCCCTCCAGTATTCCAGAGCCTCCAAAAACAACTGATTCTACTATTACGCAAACAAGAGAAAGTTCACAACTTGTGCAAAAGATCCAATATAACAACGATCAACATCCTATCTATCCGGCAAACTATGGAGTTGATTTCGGTTTAGATAATATTATCTCAGTAGCGGCCTCAACGTTTTCTTGGTTCAGCATGATAGAGCTTAGTCTAGAATCTAATTACGGATCTAAGAATGTTCATATCGCGGCTCCTGGATGTGATATTCTTTCTACATCCAATAAATCAGATAGCTCTTATGTATCTCACTCAGGGACTTCAATGGCAGCCCCCTTTGTTACTGGTTCTCTTGCATTGCTCAAAAAACATTACCCTCAAGCCTCATATCAAAGCTTAATTAAACATCTTCTTGCTAACGCAGATCATAGTCCAGGGCTCAAAGGAAAAATTATCGATCAACGCCACCTCAATGTAGGAAGAGCTCTCACTACTCCTCTTTGTGAATGAGGGGTCAGCAGAACTGACCCCATGGGGGCTATTACGATTTTATATTTAATTTTTTATCCCAGGCGGTGATCTCCTTAGACTCCTCTTGGAAGAGAGCATCTGTTTTATCGAGGATATCGATGGAAATAATTTTATCTCCTTGTCTTATCGCATTGACCACGTCTTGCCCCTGATCGACAACACCAAAAACAGCATGCTTGCCATCAAGCCATGGTGTTGGGGTATGCGTGATGAAAAACTGACTTCCATTGGTATTGGGACCTGAGTTCGCCATCGAGAAAACACCAGCCCGGTCATGTTTGAGATGAGGATTAATTTCATCAGCAAATTGATATCCAGGACCTCCTCGTCCTGTGCCTGTTGGGTCACCACCTTGAATCATAAAATCAGCAATCACGCGATGGAAGGTAAGTCCATTATAAAAACCATGCTTGGCAAGGTTAAGAAAATTAGCTGCCGTCACTGGGACCTTGCTGGCAAAGAGGGTTGCATGGATGGCTCCTTTGTCGGTGTGAATGACAATGCGAATATCATGCACGGGAGCTGGTGAGGCAGCTCCAGCAATCGAGGAGGCCATAAGAAAAGGAGCGTACAATTTTAAAAGATTTTTTTTCATAGAGAGTATTGTGAGTGATCAATCTATTGTGATAAGCTTTGAAAATCCACACTCTTTTCGAAAAATGTATCCATCACCCAAGGCACTCCGAGTCGGATTAGTACAAATGCGCTGCAGCGCTGATCCCCTCCACAATTTAGAAAAGGCTATTCGTTTTATTGAAGAGGCAGCTGCAGGAGGCGCTCAGGTCGTTTGCTTGCCAGAACTTTTTTTAAGTGAATATTTTTGTCAAAAAGAGGATCACTCCTATTTTGAATTAGCTGAATCAATTCCTGGCCCCACAACTGCTACCTTGGGATCGCTTGCTAAAGAATGTGGTGTTGTGGTTATTGCCTCTCTTTTTGAGCGGCGGGCTGCTGGTCTTTATCATAATACGGCAGCTATTTTGGATTCCGACGGAACGTATCTAGGAAAATACCGTAAGATGCACATTCCTGATGATCCCCTTTTTTATGAAAAATTTTATTTTACCCCAGGGGATCTTGGATTTCGTTCTTGGAATACCAAGGCAGGAAAGTTGGGAGTGCTTATCTGCTGGGATCAATGGTATCCGGAGGCAGCCCGTCTGACAGCTCTACGGGGAGCAGAGGTTTTATTTTATCCTACCGCTATTGGGTGGCATCCGAGTGAGAAACGTGAATTTGGTAAAAAGCAAAAAGAGGCATGGCAGCTTGCTCAGCGTGCCCACGCTCTTGCAAATGGAGTTTACGTTGCTGGAATTAATCGTATTGGCCATGAAGCTCCTGCGGGTGGGGATGGCCTTGAATTTTGGGGAGGCAGCTTTGTTGCCGCACCCGATGGTTCACTCCTTGCCGAGGCTTCTGAAAATGAGGAGGAGCTCTTGATGATAGACCTAGATCTTTCTCTGCTTAACAGACAGCGCACTCATTGGCCATTTTTGCGGGACCGACGTATCGATGCCTATGAGGGAATGGATCAGCGCTATTTAGATACCTAGCCCGCATATTTCATACTGATTCTGCTGCGGCTTGCGAACACCTGATGGATACTGCGTCAGCTTCGAATTGCTCCTCGGGCAGTATGAAACATAGAGCCGTCGTCGCAATCCATCACCTTCCTTGTTACCATTAGGATTCGCGGCGCCTCGCGTCGAACCAGTATGAAATATCCGGGCTAGCATTTCCAAAAAACATTACTTATCCATGGATTTGAATCATTCTCCTGATAATCTCTCTTCATCCCTGAGATTATGCCCCGATTGCTCTGCTTCCTATAGAGATTATTCACTTCGTAGGGGTGAAGAGCTACTCTGTACTCGTTGTAGAAAAAAACTCAAAAAATATGGAGACCCGAATTCTCTCCAAAGGACATGGGCCTTAGTAACAGCCTGCCTTATTTTTTTACTGATGGCAAATGTGAGCCCTCTCATGGTTTTTGATGTTTCTGGAAACACACAATCTAATTTGATGATCACTGGTGTTGAGAGTCTCTTTTTTCAAGGTTATTGGCCCATAGCCCTTTTAGTTTTTTTTTCAGCAATTGTATTACCAATCTTCTACTTTTCAGCATTTTGGTATCTACTTGGGGGATGTTGTCTAAGGCGTCCCTGGCCTGGTCTCAAAGGGGCACTGTTCTTAGTAGAAACTTTAATGCCATGGAACCTCATTCCGGTTTTTGCTGTAGCGATCCTAGCTGCCGTTGTAAAATTACAGCAGCTTGGAAACATTCAGTGGAAATCAGGATCCTTGTGGGTTGTTCTTCTAGCTATTGTTTCACTAATTATCATGCGTTTTTTTGACCGCTCCTTTTTTGAAGAAATCATTGCTAGCATAGAGAAATCATGATGACTTCAAGAAAACAGCTTGCGTTAGTAAAAGCCTTGGTCCTAACCGGCATGATTCTTTATATCCCCTCTAATATAGTCCCTGTGATGACCATGACTCTCAATGGTGATAGAAACTCTCTTACGGTGATGGGAGGAGTGAGAGAGATGGCTCATTGTGGATTGTGGCCGATTGGTGTGATTATTTTTTTAGCAAGTATCATCGTTCCATTTTTAAAGCTGAGCATCATGATTTGGATGTTATGGCTTCATGGAAAACCAAACTATCGCGAAGAGAGAAGTCAGCTCCAACGTATCATGGTTAAAATTGGAAATTGGGCCATGATTGATATTTTTTTACTCTCTATTATTGCTGCTGTTGGTCAATTAGGGATGCTAGCAAGTATTCATGCAGAGCCAGGAGCACTTTTCTTCTCCGTAGTGCTATTGTGCAATATTTTTGCTTTTGAGCTCTATCGCCCACAATGGATTTGGGAATCCTCCCCATTACCTGGAACATATAACGAGGATGAAGGATATCGTGTAGAATTAACCCGGATGTTTCATACTGATCGTGACGAAGAGGTAGGGAAGCTTGATGGGTTAACAGGAAAGCTGACAAAAGAAAATTGAAAAATTGACAGCGACTCACGTAATGTGGAGAATACCGGCCGTTGATTCTAATGCGGGTGTAACTCAGTTGGTAGAGTGCAACCTTGCCAAGGTTGATGTCGAGGGTTCGAATCCCTTCACCCGCTCATGCTATCAACCTGAAATCCCAGTTGATAGCTATCATAAAATCGTCACTACTTTGCACTCCCTATTTCCCTTTTCGATACACCTGTTTAGGTTGAAGTGGATTGCTTCTCTCTCGATTGCTTTTTCTCTCTTTATTATTGCTGGAGGTCCGCTCTTGGTGCTTCAAGGCGTTGCTTGGACTGGAATGGTCCAAGAATACTCTAAGCATGATACTTTAGCCAACGCTCTCCAAAAAACATTTAGTGGAAAATATCGCTGTTCCTTATGCAAAAAAATTGCAGAAGTCAAAAATAAGGAACAAAAAACATCAGCTTCCTTTAAAATCGAAAAATCATTGAAGGCATCCCTTCTTTCTCATTTCTACGAGTTGCTTTTCATGTTTGGAAAAAAAACAGAATATCCTTGGGTGATTTCCTTGGATTATAGAAGCATCATCCAAGAGCCTCCTACTCCCTATCCTCGAGCTCTCTAGCTCGAATATTTCATACCGATTCTGCTGCGGCTTGCAAACGCCTGATGGATACTGCATCAGCTTCGAATTGCTCCTCGGGCAGTCTGAAACGTACAGCCGTTGTCGCAATCCATCACCTTCCTTGTCTAAATCAGGATTCACGGCGTCTCGCGACGAACCAGTATGAAATATGCGGGCTAGCCCCGATGGGATTAGAAATCGTTTCGTTTCGTCGAGATGGTTTCTCGCTCGGTTATCTGAAATTTCATGTAGCAGTGCGCAAAATCTCTTGATGCGTGCTTGCAGAAATCACAACTCATACCTCTTAGAAATTTAGTAGACATTGTTTTTCCCTCCGTTAATGGGATCAGTCCGATAAAGCATACTATCAATGTAATAAAGGACTGATCCCAGATGGTATACCCAATACCCCATCAGCCTTTGCGGCCTCCTCGTCACGATCAGTATGAAATATCCGGGTTAACCCGGATACTTCATTCACC
>JAIPKF010000098.1 GCA_021733705.1 Chthoniobacterales bacterium | reverse complement strand
ATGCAGCTCAAAAAGTTGTCTTTGCCGCTCAATCCTCTCTCTCCGATCTTCCATCCTACACTACTTCAACGCATGTCTCTCCTCGTCGATAAAAATACGCGCCTTCTTGTTCAAGGAATCACGGGGAAAGCAGGAGGCTTCCATGCACGCAGCTGTCGTGACTATGGAACAGATCTCGTAGCCGGGGTCACTCCAGGACGAGGTGGAGAACTCTTTGATGAAACAACTCCTATTTTTGATACGGTTGCTGAAGCACGAAAAGAGACAGGCTGTAACGCTACCATGATTTTTGTTCCAGCCTCAGGCGCCGCAGATGCTATTTTGGAGGCAGTCCATGCTGGCGTAGAACTTATCGTTTGTATTACAGAGGGCATTCCAGTTCACGACATGATGCGTGTGAAAGCAATTTTAGCAACATTTTCAAAAAATACCCCTGTTCTTATTGGTCCGAATTGTCCTGGGATCATTACCCCAGGCCAATGTAAAATCGGCATCATGCCCGGATATATTCACAAACCTGGACCGGTTGGAGTTGTTTCTCGATCGGGAACCCTCACTTATGAGGCCGTGTGGCAACTCACTTCACGTGGAATAGGACAATCAACCTGCATCGGTATTGGGGGAGATCCCATTCATGGAATGACACAAACCGAAGCCCTTCGCCTCTTTAATGATGACCCAGAGACAGAGGCCATCATCATGATTGGTGAAATTGGAGGCTCTGAGGAAGAGGAGGCCGCTCACTGGGCCAAAAAATATTGCCAAAAACCGATTGCTGCATTCATTGCTGGTGCTACAGCCCCTGAGGGTCGTCGCATGGGACATGCTGGAGCCATCATTCAAGGCTCTAGCGGAACTGCCCATGGAAAAAAAGAGGCCTTGCGAGCTGCAGGCATTGCTGTTGCAGAGAGTCCTGCTGATATTGCTGAAACACTATTGTCCTTAATTAGGAAAGAGTAGTTCTCAGTTTTTAGAATCTGTTACAAAAACCTTTCACCCTTGACTCTTTTCCCTTTACTCTCTTCCAATCATGCCAATCATAGCTAAAGGACTTGAAGGAATTATCGCCAACAGCACGTCACTGAGCGACGTTCGTGGTGAAGAGGGAACACTTTCCTACGCTGGGTATAATATCAATGAACTAGCAGGTCAGGTGAGTTTCGAAGAGGTTATTCATCTCCTTTGGTATGGAAAATTGCCTACTGCAGCACAGTTGCTTGCACTTCATGAAGAACTTGCCAATCAACGCGAACTTCCAGAGGGAATCATTCACTTCATTCTCTCAGCACCTAAGAATGCTAATCCTATGGATGTTCTTCGCACCGGAATTTCGATGTTAGGACTTTATGACACTGAAGGAGCTCATGACTTAGTCGATAAAACAGATGCTTTCAAACATCTTCGTGCCGCTTCAATCACTGCTAAAATAAGCGTGATTGCTGCTTATTACCATCGCGCTCGTCAAGGAAAAGATCTTCCACCAATCAATAAGCATCTTTCCGAAGCTGAGCATTTTCTCTACCTTCTTCAAGGGGAACTTCCGACACAGGAAGCAGCTGAGACCCTTGATGTCTGCTATGTTCTTCATGCAGATCATGGAATGAACGCCTCTACTTTTTCATCACGGGTTACCGTTTCAACATTAACTGATATTTATTCAGCTATTACTTCTGCTATTGGAACACTCAAAGGACCTCTTCATGGAGGTGCCAATGAAGGAGTGATTCATATGCTTCAAGAAATTGGAGAGGAATCTCATGTGGATGCATGGGTGACCAAAACATTAGAGGAAAAAAAGAAAATTATGGGAATAGGCCATCGTGTTTATAAGACACTCGATCCACGAGCTCCTCACCTTCGTGCTATGGGGATTCAAATGTGTGAACGTCTCGGTGAAACTAAGTGGATGAAAATGGCAGAACGGATTGCATTTTTAATGAAAGAAAAAAAAGGGCTTAATGCTAATGTCGATTTTTATTCTGCCATTGTTTACTATTCTCTAGGTCTTCCTACCGACATGTTTACCCCTGTCTTTTCAATTGCCCGGACGGCAGGATGGACGGCTCATATTTTGGAACAGCTCGCTGATAACAGGATTTATCGGCCTCTGAGTGAGTATATTGGCCCTGCAGAGGGAAAAAAAGTTATCCCAATAAGTCAGCGGTTCTAGCCCGGATATTTCATACTGATCGTGACGAGGCGCCGTGCAAAGCTTATTAGTACAAGGCGGGCGAAGGATTGTGATGCCGGGCTGTATGAGTACATACCGCCCAAATCACAATTCGAGACCAACGCAGTAATGATGAGCTTTCCACAAGCCGTAATAGATTCAGCATGAAATATCCGGGTCACATTTTTTTCCCTCCATCACATCAGCAACGGCTTCAGCTGCATGACGCGGTAAAATAATCGAAGCTGCATGAGCCATTCTTGCACGTCGTGCTGAATCATCTAATAAATTGGTAATGAGACGGACTAAAATTTCGGGAGTGATTTCTGATTCTTCTAAAACTTCTGCAGCACCTGCTTGTTGAAAAATAGCAGCATTCCGATGTTGATGTTGCTCTGCAGCAAATGGAAAAGGAATAAGGAGCGAGGGAAGTCCAAAATGAGAAATTTCACTCAAACTAGCAGCACCAGCTCTAGAAATAACAAAATCGGCTGCAGAGTAGGCCTCGTTCATATGATGATAAAAAGAGGCTACATAGGCATCAATTCCTTCTCGTTGATAATTGATTGCTGCAAGATGGTCATCTCGATCACCAGTTAAATGGATAATCTGTATAGGGAATTCCTTAAGTAAGGAGACAGATTTAAAAAGAATTTGATTAATTTGAGCAGCACCTTGACTTCCTCCCATCACTAAAATGGTATGACACTCAGGAGATAATTTAAATTTTTGGAGAGCCTCTTCGCGTGATAATCGCTCTCCAAGATCACGTCTTACTGGTGTTCCGGTAACGGCATATCTGTTCTTGGGAAAAAAAGAGGCACATTCTTGAAACCCAAGTAATACCTTACTAGCCCAACGTGCTGTTAATCGATTAGCTCTGCCAGCAATGGCGTTGGATTCGTGAATATAGGATGGAATATTCAAGAAATGAGCTGCTAAAACTGGCGTTGCTGATGTGAATCCACCCATTCCGAGAATCGCTGAAGGACGATAACGACGATAGAGTTGTCGACAATGAGAGAAGCTCTCCCAAGCACGGCGCAAAAATCGAATAAATGCAGGTGATAAGCGCGAAGGCATTCCAATGGAAGGAAGTTTTTCAACACGAAATTCAGGGTGATGTTGTAGGGCTACAGCATCGATTTCTTTTTCTGAAACAAGCAAAAGAATTTCATGACCCCGCTCATGAAGCACCTCAGCAACAGCCAATCCAGGAAAGAGATGACCACCAGTTCCACCACATGCAATGACAAAATATTTTCCCATAAATTTAAAAACGAGGTATGGCTCTGCCTCCTAATACCACAGACTCCTCCTCAGAAAGAGTTAAAGGCATCCCCTTTTGATGAATATTGACTAAAATACCAACCATAAAAAGAGATGCAGCTAAATTCGTCCCTCCATAGCTAATAAAAGGGAGTGGCATTCCCTTGTTTGGCAAAAAGGAGATAGTCATTCCAATATTGATAATTGCTTGAAGAGTTATGAGAAGGAGGAGTCCTGTTGCTAACAATTTCCCAAAACGGTCCCGAGCATTAGCAGCAATAAGACCTCCACAAAGAAGAATGAGAAGATAGCAAAATATCACTCCCCAAGTCGCTCTCAGCCCTAATTCCTCCCCAATCATTGGGAAAATAAAATCAGTATGAGCATAAGGAAGGTACAGCATTTTCTGTCTTCCCTCTCCTAACCCAAGTCCTTCAATACCCCCAGAGCCAAAAGCAATCAGGGCCTGCCACTGTTGCAATCCTTTACCCAATTTATCAGACTCTGGGTGCAAAAATGTCATCATTCGTGCAGCACGTTCAGGAATGAGATAGATCAGGCCAATGAGGCCGGCGATTCCAGCTCCCAATACTGGAAAGAGATAAAGAATACGTGTCCCACCCACGAACATCATGGCAAGAGCTGTTATCCCAATTAATGCCGTTGTTCCTAAATCAACTTCAGCACCAATGAGGCCCATCGGAAGAGCTATAATAGAAAGTGGAATAACGAGAGTTTGAAAAAAACCACCCTCCTTGATTTTCTCTCGGGAAAACCACCATGCTACAAAAAAAACTGCTGCAACCTTCCCTAATTCACTCGGTTGAAATGCTGCTACATGCAAATTCAACCATCGACGAGAGCCATTAATACGCATGCCAATATGGGGCACAAAACAAAGCACAAGAAGTATGATGGCAATTCCAAACCAGATCATCCATGTACGATACCACCAACGGTAATCTGTTAACGAGGTGATCACACAAGCAATAATACCGATTCCAAGCCATAGAAGCTGCCTCTTCACAAAATAATAAATATCTCCATGGCTATCTTGAGCAAAAGCACTTGTGCTAAAAAGCATCACTATTCCAAGCGCAATCAAGGCTACAACTGAGAGAAGAAGAAGATAGATCGAATTGCGTTGCATAGATAGCAATGAAAGAAACTCAAGGGATTATTGAACCATCTAAGAAATAGTAAACGGGATCAGTACTGTTAAATAATCCTAAAAACGTGAATGCAAATAAGAAATAAGAGATCAGGATTGGGGCTTCACCCGCCTATTTCATACTGATTCTGCTGCGGCTTGCGAACACCTGACGGATACTGCGTCAGCTTCGAATTGCTCCTCGGGCAGTATGAAACATACAGCCGTCGTCGCAATCCATCACCTTCCTTGTCTGCATCAGGATTCGCGGCGCCTCGCGACGATCAGTATGAAATATGCGGGTTAAATTGTCTACTTTCATTCAATTTTTTTGGATAATAAACAATCAAAAATATATTTTAAAAAGCCCCATATGCTTTCAATAGAAGAGGCTCGTCCCTACTTCCTTTTTACTGGTACTTTCGCAGGAATTTTTAATTTCTGGCCGATCTGAATTTTTCTAGGATCAGTAATATTATTCATTTTCATGAGTTCTTCATAACTGACATGAAATTTTTTTGCTAATTTATACGGGTTGTCCCCTTTCACAATAATGTAATCCTTCAAAGCCTCTTGAGCAGGAGCCTTGGAAGCCTCATCCTGAGAGGATGTAGCAACCATAGGAAGTGGAGAACTAGATGCTGGAGGAGGGTTTTGAGTCACTCCAGATGGTAGCTGACTCACCGAAGATTGCACCGTAGGTGCTGCTGCATGGAGCGGAGCAGGGGCTTCTGCTTGTTGATGAGAAGCCACTGTTTTTGTGATACTAGAATTATTCTCCACAGAGGGGTGAAGGCTCTTTTTGGATCCCTCTTGAGAAGAAAGAGAATCTTTATCAAAAAGGTGCTCTGTTTTCGATTTTAAGGAAAATGGGACATGGCTTGCTTTTAATTTATTGAAAGCAAAAAGTCCACCTACCGCAATAATATGAAGGGCTAAGACAACCATGAACGCATGAGAGAGCTTCATGTTAGGCTCTGGTCCATAATCTTCAAATTCTGCAGGATTAAGTGTCGAAGCTTTAGCTCGCAGAGGACGAGAACGACGTTGAGGTGATGATGATTTCATAACTTAGGATGATCGGATAGTAAACTAATAGTGAGAGGTAAATTATTTTTTTGGGGAATGAATGCTTCTAGACCAGATATTTCATGCCGATAGTGTAAGGCGAGCAATCAAGTCTGATGACATCTGTGTGTACAGACTGCCTGAGGAAGACTTCGAGTTCAACGCTGTATTCATAGAGCTTTTCACAAGAAACAATAGATGGAGAATGAAATATTTGGGGTAACCCGCATATTTCATACCGATTCTGCTTCGGCTTGCGAACACCTGATGGATACTGCGTCAGCTTCGAATTACT
>JAIPKF010000097.1 GCA_021733705.1 Chthoniobacterales bacterium | reverse complement strand
GTACGCACCTTCTTGAAACGTACTAAAAATGAAGATCCCAGGCTTATTCATCACCGAGAAACAGAGATTTGGCCATCTCTCGGCAGATTAATTCCTGAGTTTCCTCACATGCTTGGACATTATAAAGACGACACTGGATACCACTTACTCCTTGAGCTGAATGCTTCACCAGCTCAGCTTCCTATGCTTCCTTTAAAGAAGGAAGTGCAACACATGATTTTACGTTCTGCAATACGTATTCTGGATGCCCTTCGAAAAAAAAATCTCCACCTTAATTTTTTAAGACTTGGTAATTTTGTTTTATCCGGCGGATTTGCAAGTTTTCTAGCAGCCGAATTGATTGGATATGATGAATTAGAAGAGCCGCTAGATGCTCTTTTGTGGCTTCTAAGAGATCTTAATGCTGATATTATCTACTGGCATAATTCTCCGATAGAGCCCTTCCGTGTGCAATTTGTTAATGATCTAGCTGAAGAATATAAGATCATTGCTAATCTAGCAATGCGTTCTAGAAATATTGATCAATTTTTAGCTGACCCGCTCATTCAACATAGATTTTTGAACCCACTGTAATGGCGCTCTATAAAAATAATTACGATCACTAAAAATGAAGACTGTTGTTTTAACTGCATGGACCGAAAATATGCGCAATATCGTGGAGATGACTTCACCAACGAAATTAGAATATGCACGCAAACACGGCTATGAATTCAAAGACCATATTTTTGAAATAAAACCCGATGAACATCCTGCCTGGGGAAAACTTGCTCTTCTAATCGATGTATTACCCACAGTCGATCGGTTGTTATGGATTGATGCCGATGCTTTCATCACTAATCCAGAAATTTCCTTAGAGAACATTCCCTATATTGACGGTCTTACTGCTTCCAGAGATTGGGGTATTGATGCTTCAGTCACCGATTTTTCCTCTGCAGGAATGATCTTAACTCCAAAAGCATTACCCCTCGTGGAGGCTGCATCCCGAAAAACACATTGGGCGAATTGCCCCCTCTGGGACCAAAATGGACTACGTGAAGCTGCTCGTGAGTATAGGAACTTACTACATATTCTTCCTAGAAGAGCTCTTAATGCTGTTCCCAACGAGCTTCATCCTTTCGCAGTAGAGCCGTGGCAAAAGGGAGACTTTCTCTGCCATCTCACTTGTAAAAGCAACGAAGAGAGAAAAAAATTTCTCGACAATTTTTTTTCACAACCTTAATTTGCATAAGACTAATTCGATACAGTAGTATTTCTAAACCAATCATTGGATTTAAAACCAAGTTCATGCTAACTAAAAGCTGATTTCATCCCTATCAACTACTATGGCCAATTTACCCACCAATCCGGTATACTACAATCCAAACACCTCCTACTCACTCACAGGCACGAATCCTCTTACCGGAACAATTTCTCCAGTTGCAACCTATGGATTTAACCTCAATTTTATTGGAGCCGCTCTTTTCCCTCAAATTGCATCGACGTTTACTGGACTTCAAGCTTCCTTGTTAAATATTGATGCCAGCAATCCTGCTGCTCTCTTACAAGTACAGCTCCTCATGAGTGAGTATGAAAATGCGGTACAATCTACCTCAGCTATGTATGCATCATGGGAAACGCTCCTTAAAGCTATTATTCAAAATATTTAAAATTGAATAAATTTAATAAAAACCAAGTAGGTCGGAGATATTCTAATCAGATTTTATGAGTACTCACAATTCTCCCAAAGAAAAAAAACTCTCCATTAATGAGGAGAAGCATCGTGATGAGCTTCAGGAATTGCTGTTTAAGAGTGATCGACAGATGTTCATGGAACTTGGCTTTACTGCTTCTTCAAATTTCCTTCCATGGGAAGGGCATGCCTTGTTTGGACAGCTCATGCTTGCTGAACCTGAAGAAGCATATCCTCGAGTCGGACTTGCTTACTGTAAAATTATGGGGGGACAATTTGCCGATGCTCATGATCTTTTAAAAAACAAAGTCGTCCTCTCCTCAAAACTCAAAGACTATGGAATCGCTTTGCGCGGATTGGCTTTTCATTTAGAAAACAAACCTCAAGAACGTGATGAACTTTTTAATACCAATAAAGACTCTCTTCAAGACAATACCGCTGCATACGGTTTTTTTCAAACACTACTAACGACAGTACCATGAGCATTGCATCCTCAAACCACGCTGGACAAATCAAACAAACACCTGCATCAACGCAAGGAATAACGCCCTATTCCTCTTCCTCTCATGTATCAAAAGCTGATCAAGAAGATTTTGAAAAATCACTTGATGAGTCACAAAATGTAGAAAAGAGCGGATGGAATGAATCTAATCAAAAGCAATTCTCTCTATCGATGTTCCAACTTGAACACTCTCATTCGATGAATCATGTTCAGAAGATGAAAGAGATCTATGATGGGATGAATGAACCTGCTAAATCGAAATCGAATCATCGTCATAGCTAATTTTCAATTTCATTTCAGAAAACCATGACTGCTGCTCTACCTCTAGGAGTTACTTTACCTGCAGTAGACCCTCATGCTTCTGCAGCTAATGCTGCTAATATTAATAATCCATCGAATTCTACGACCATTGATCACACAATGGCTCATCAGACGAATATAACCTCTGAGAATCAGGGGCTCTCTGATGATGTTGATGCTTTTTATTCTGTTGGAAATAACACACCAGATATCGGCTATCAACCTGCGATGATGAACACCCTCGACCAGCAGAAGCTCCATCATTCAGAAGCTTCTTCTGCCTTTCAAGAAGGTCACAAATCCGATGGATCGCATAATGGAGCTAGTGGTATTGAAGAAAGTAAAGGTACGGATAACTACACTAATTTTTCTAATTTATTTACTGAATCTGGTAATTTTCTTCAGAAAAAAGGCGGCCCTAGCGATCCCCTGGCTATGTTTCAACTTCAAGCACAAATGATAGAAGTAACGCTCAATTGGAGCGTCTATGGACAAATAGCTTCCAAAGCTGTCTCTGGAATTCAAAGTTTGTTTAATAACCAAGTTTAATAGAAAATTCAATCTGCACCCCTTTGATTTCATTGTTTATTTATGCAAGAACAAATTAAAGCTTTTATTTTAGAATCAAAGCGTCGTGCAAACCGCACTCAGGAACTTTTTGCTCGATCATTTTCAATTTGGGAAGAATTAGACAATATTGTAAAATCGACCCCTTATACATTGGATGATTGGATTGAAATTGCAAAAAAGACAGAAGGAGCTAAAGGTATGTTTTTTTCTGCCCACCTTGAAGTTATAAAATCACATCATAATTTTGCTAAAAAAAGAGAATCATTAGAGAAGCCACGTATTGCACATTTTAGTACTATTCCTCCATCCCGCCTTATTAGGAAAGTATAATCCCTCATGGAACCTTTATATTACAATCCTACCTCTATTCCAAGTAACTACGTAGGAACGAACCCCATTACGAGTTATAGCATTGCGACAACGCATCAGATGCAACCCTCGTACTTCAATCCAAATATATATAATTCTTTTACGTTTAATTCCTTAACTGTCCCCAATATAACTCAATCAATTTATTTAGGTTCAAATTTAGTTGAGGATTTATCTACTACAGGTGTGTATGATAGTTTTCTAGGGGATTCCTATGATGGTTTTTATTATTACTTTACTTATCAGTTTTACTCAACGGTAAACACTCTCTTTACTCAGTTTTCAACATACCTCACCATTTATGCTACTGATGTTATTGAAGAATCGGTTACTTTTAACTATCGTTTCGGAACAGAACTGCAAACACTCTATTTTTCTGATCAATCCAGCACCAGTTATACATTAACTTATGAAAATGTTTTTTCTGAAGGTACTTTTTACAATGGAACTATTGTATATACTTATGATACAGATTTTTCGTTTCAAGGAGAAACAGTGGTATCATTAACTTCTACTACTGAATCATCAGGTCGAATTGGTTACGCAAACAGCATTTTTGATTCCTCAACTATTCAGGATTCTGGGGGTGGCTATTTCACAGGGAGTTCTACTTTTGTGAATATGCTTGGTAGTAATGTATATACAGGGCTTCTTATTACCACGAATTCTGTTATCATTTATAATAATGAACAAGTAAGTACCTATTATAGCCAATCACTTTCTTATCAAATTAATATTGATAATCTCACAGCTGCACTCAACAGCGTTTCCAATACTGGTAACGGTTCAGGTGCAGGATCAGGAATAATTACCGTTACAACGTTTTCATGGGCTTGGCAAAGTTTGCCTGGAACTGGTTGGACTGGAAGTCAACTCACTGATTTTCCAAATTATTCGTTTAGTACTTACGTCAATTCATATCTCTATAACACCTATAATAGTTCTATCATTACAAATTCTTCAACAGCAGTTCAAGATATTCAGTCTATTATTACTGTACAAAATAATTATTTATCAAATTCCCAAACATTCTTAAATAACGCAGTAACAACTCTTCAAAGTCAGGTTTCGTTAGCAGGTCAAATCATTGGCTCCTTAGCTTCAGCAACTCAATCTATTATAACCAACATGGCATAAGTTTAAAATTTTATAATATGAACAACATATCCAAAAAACCAAAAAAAACCATACCCCTTAACTCTGCTCAAGAAAAACTCATTGCTGATAAAGTCTACTCCGTTTTTAAAAATGGAACTCCACTTTATAAAGTATGCGGAATATCAAAGCAGAAGATGGAAAACCTCTACGCTGCTGCTTATAACCTTTATTCTGCAGAAAAATACCAAGAAGCAGGAAAGATTTTTCAAATAATTACATTATATAACTATACTGATAAGAAATCATGGTTGGGAGCTGCTGGTTCTGCAGAAATGTTAAAGAAATACGATAAGGCTATTCTGGCTTATGTAATCGCAGCGAGACTCGATAAATTTGACCCTGTACCAATTCTTCATGCATTTGACTGTCATCTTGCATTAAAAAATTATCCGGAAGCACTAAGATGTTTAGAAACTGTTATTCTAAGATGTTCCAAGAAAAAAGAATATGAGGATATTAGAAAAAGAGCTGAGTCCTTAAGAGATATACTTCATAAAATTATTCAAGAAAGCAAAACGATTTCATAATTAATCAATAATCTTTAATTTTCTACTATTCTACTATTATGGGTTCAATACCATCTTCTAACTCAGCACTGCAACCTCAATCCCCACAGCCATCTCAACAATTTCAATCTCAAGGATCAGCGACAGGTAACGGAACTCAAGGAAATAATATTGGTAATAAAAATAGCCAAGATTTTTCTACTTCTAAAACCGTAGAGACTAACAACGACAATAATAATAGTGCATCTTTTAATACATCCAATACTCAAAGTGATTCAGATTCAGATGGTAATACATCAATAGTCACAAATAACTCAAATACCAGCTCCACTAATGAACAATCAGGTGCAATAAGTGATAGCCAAGGTGGAGCGACTGCAGAAGGAGCAATAAATGCGCAATTTCAGCAAGCAGGGAGCAGTCAGTCTTTAGCTGGTAGTGGTACTATTTCAAAACAAGCTACTGATTATATTTCAAAATCTCTTGCTAGCAACTCCAGTACTATGACCTTAAAAGTGCAGGCTAAGGTACGAGGTACAGCTCAGCACAGTACTCTTACGAATGAAAACTCAGCTCCTGCACTTCCAGAACCATCTAGTACTCTTGATGAAGAGCCAGCTGAAGCGACTCCATTAGAGAGCATTTTTTCTAGTTCGAGTAATTCAGGTACTTCTTCTCCTGTAAAAGGGAATGTAGAGAGTACAGCGACGGGTAAAAAATTAACCTCCCTAGAATCACCTTCTCAAAGTATTTCCACTAATACCGCTTCGAGTAACGTTGTTAGCGAACAAAGTATTAATACCTTTAATAAAATAGCTCCTAGTTTTTATGCTAAATCGACAGCACAAGCATCTGTCTCAAAAAATACTTCAAAGAGTTCAACACCAGAT
>JAIPKF010000096.1 GCA_021733705.1 Chthoniobacterales bacterium | reverse complement strand
CCCGCATATTTCATACTGAATCGTCATGAGGCGCCGTGCAAAGCTTATTAGTACAAGGCGGGCGAAGGATTGTGATGCCGGGCTGTATGTTTCATACCGCCCAAGTCACAATTCGAGACCAACGCAGTAATGATGAGCTCTCCACAAGCCGTAATAGATTTAGTGTGAAATATCCGGGCTAGCCCGCTCATGAAAAGCAAAAAAATAAGTTTGTCATAACAACTAAGCTTCTAAGAGATGAAGCTATGACCACCTCGAGAAGAAATATGCTATACGGCCGATGGGAGAGAGTTTTTTAACTCCCTGCAGAATGCTCACTAGAAAGTTTAAGCGTCAGGTTTTGTTTTCGGTAGACCAATAACACGCTGTCCCTCTTTCCACTGAGAGCGTTTTTTCAATAGGTCGACGCGTTCAAAACGTTTGAGTACGCTTCGTTTGGCGACAATAGAACTGGAGCCTTTAAGACTAGGATGTTGACTCATAAGGGGTGGAGGATATTCCTAAGCTCCCAATTAGGGCAAGAAAAAAATGGATCTATAGTCAAATTACTTAGAAATTACGGGCAAGAACTCAGGAGTTTTTTGAAAAGGGTAGCCCGAAGACCAAGTGCTATCTGTTAACGTGATAGGATCAGGAGGTGGCATTTATCTTAACCCGCATATTTCATGCTAATCTACTACGGAGGCCGGGAAGCCAGATGGATGCTGCATTAGACTCACATTTTGATTTGGACAGTATGTACACATACAGCCCGGCATCAAAATGCTCGTCTGCCTTACCCCATCAGCCTTCGCAGCCTCCTCGTCACGATCAGTATGAAATATGCGGGTTAAAAGTCTATTACTTGTAATTTCTATCCACTTTGGCTCTATATGCTCTAAAAGTGGCGGTGATTCTAAAAAAGTTCCAATCAAGGGGGATGAACATTTTCTGGAAAGAGTTTCTATACCATGCCCAACTTCATCCGCCCAGCCTCACTAATCATATTTTGATTCCATGCTGGATCCCAGACTAACTCAACCTCTGCTTCGTCGATTCCTTCAATCGTGAGGATCTTTGCACGAGCATCAGCCGCAATTGTAGGTCCCATGCCGCAACCAGGAGCGGTTAAAGTCATTTTTACATGAGCCTTGTTCTTGCTCTCTTCCGCTGGCGTTATAATGCAATCGTAAATCAGCCCAAGATCGACCACATTGACTGGAATTTCAGGATCAAAAACCGTTTTGAGTTGTTGCCAGACCGCCTCCTCTAATGTTCCTTCGGGAACCGTTTTGATAGGAGCCACAGATTCCATTTTTTCTAACCCAAGGGCATCAGCATCTTTTTCATCAATGCGAGCAAGGCCTCCTGGAGTCGCTACCGTATAGGTTCCCCCGAGGGATTGTGTGACAATAACTTGGGTGCCAGCTGGAAGAGTGAGTGTGGTGCCACTTGGAATTTGGATGGCGTCACAATCACGTTTAAGGACAATATCTTGTTGAGAGTTCATAAATGGAAAATTTGGGATAATTTGAGCAACACGAAGCGAGGATACTTTTTTCAATCATCGAATGCGAGTTGAAACCTAAAAATCTATTATGGCTTCTGGAAAGCTCAATATTACTGTGTTGGTCTCGAATTGTGATTGGGGCGGTAGGGACACATACAGTTCGGCATCAGACTCCTTTGGTTTCCTTGTTCAAGAAGCTTTGCAGAGCGCTTCATGACACTTCACTATGAAGTTCTTGGGTTGATACGAATTTTGATTTTTCCTTGTGCGGGTTGAAGTTGATCCACAAGTGTCGAAGCTGGTGATTGGGATATTTTAGAGGAAGGGGCTTTTTTTTCTGGAGCCAGCGCTGCTTGCAAGGCCTCTTCGACTAACTGTGCACAATGAATTTTCATCGGAGGCAAGGCTCCCAGCGGGGCCGCTAGTTCTTGGCTAGAGAGAGCTAGTGCTTCTGAAGCTGTTTTTCCTCGGATCATTTCTGTCGCCAGACTTGCCACCGCAATGGCGGTTTGACATCCGAAACTCTGAAAGCTCGCTTTATCAATGACACGACGTCCATCTTTCTCATCCTTAAATTTAATCCAAAGACGGAGCATATCTCCGCAGTTTTCACTGCCGACCGTTCCGATGGCATCAGCATGGGCCATCTCTCCACGGTTTTTGGAAGAGAGGGCTGCTTGCTCAATGGCTTCTGTTGTTTCCATAGTGTTCTAAGTGAAATATGCGTGTTAATAATCTTGAGAGAATCACTCAATGTTCCTCAATAAAAGTTCCTGATGGCTTTTCAATCTTGAGCTTCCGTTTCTGTAGAACAGCTCTCAACCGTATATTGAGGAAGCGATCGGTCCACATTTTCTGCATAAGCATCAATACCCCCTCGCAATGATTTCACGTTAACAAATCCATGGCCGGAAAAGTAAGCCGCTGCATCAAGACTTCGTTCTCCACGGTGATCAATAAGGACGAGGAGGTTTTCTTTGGGCCAGTGATTCATGGTCTCTTCCATTAACTCTTGAGTGAGAAGTTCACTCGTTGGGATATGAACTGCTTCAAATTCCTCACGAGTTCTAATATCAAGCAAACGGAGATGATCGTTTTTAGAATCGTAAAGGTGATCACGCAAACTTTCTGGAGTAACTAGTAGCTGCTCATCGGCCAAGTGGGTCTCTTCTAACTCTTTTAAAATGCTGCTTGGATCGAGTTTTCCATTGCGTTCACAAAGCTCCTCAAGCGTTTCCTCAAGGCTAAAGCTACAGCTGCTGCATCCGCCGAGGTGGTAGCGTTGAAATAACGTACGGCGAGCTCCTGGATAAATCTTAAGAAGATCTCCCATAGAGGTCGACGTGGTGGGGTTTTTGGAATCGGTTAAAGAGGAAGACATGTGAAATAGTGATCTTAAAATTACCATGATAACGTTGCAATGCAAAGAAAAGTACGTTATCTCTCAACAATGAAAATTTTGACTGTATTAGAAAGAGTTGAAGAGGGGATCTAGATCGCCTCACGTTTTTAGCTTGAACTCTCTTTCAAGATTTTTCCCTATTACTTTAAAACTTAAACTCATCTCAGATTTCACCCAGAAAATTTGAGAAGAAAGACTGATGAATTCTCAAAAACACCCCAAAGCAATTTATGAAGGTCGTTGGATATTTATAGGTTTGGGATTTTTTTGGTTATTAGCACTGATCCTTCTTCCTTTATTAGCACTACCCATAGGGTTGCTTATTATTTTTTCCTGCTATTTTTTTCGTGATCCAGAGAGAGTCGTGCCAGAGGATCCTAAACTCATTGTCTCTCCTGCAGATGGGAGAGTAACCTCGATTGAAGAGGTTGATGGAGTGGAGGGTGATCTTTATTTAACGGCAAGAATGAAACGTATTTCGATTTTTCTTTCGGTCTTTGATGTGCATGTGAACCGATCTCCCATTGCTGGAGAAATTATCCATAGTGAACCACGTGGCGGTCTTTACCTAGACGCACGCAAGCCAGAATCATCATTGCTCAATGAAAGTCGTCTTTGGATTATTCAGGGGGAATCTTTCACTGTAGGAGTAAAACAGATCACTGGGGCCATCGCGCGCCGTATTGTTCCCTGGGCACATGTGGGGGATCATCTCAAGAAAGGGGAGCGCTTTGGAATGATTCGTTTTGGTTCTCGAACGGAACTCTACTTACCAATTGATGTTGAAGTGCTCGTCAATGTTGGGTCTCAGGTTCATGGGGGTTCGACGGTGATGGCAACATCAAAAAAATAAGGATGAAAGAAAATGGAAGAAGGAGAAAATGAACTCTTCTCCTCTGCGATCCCCTTCCTGACTTTTAGTGCCGTTCAATTTTCTTTTTTTTATGAGCTCACACGAACCAAAAATTTATCTCCTGCCAAATATGATGACTGCTGGAAATCTTTTTTGTGGTTTTGCAGCCGTTCTTAAAATAATAGAAGCTTCACTCCTTAATGCTGCCGGAGAATCAGTGGTCATGCGTTATCACGTGGCAATTGCTTTTATTCTTGGAGCCTGTTTTTTTGATCTTTTGGATGGGCGATTAGCTCGCCTTGGAGGGCATGAAAGTCCCTTTGGAAGAGAGTTTGATTCGCTTGCCGATATGGTTTCATTTGGATTAGCGCCAGCATTGTTAGTCTATCAAATTGTTTTACAAGACTTCCATCGTACCGGATGGATTATTGCTTTTGTCTATTTGCTCTGTGGTGCATTGCGGCTTGCTCGTTTCAATTGTGTTGCTGAAGCATCTAAAAGAAAAGGGGAGGAAGAGGCATGTTCCTCAGAGTTTTATGGATTTCCTATTCCAGCGGCAGCGGGGCTCATCGCCTCTTTAACGCTCCTGATGCTTTGGTTTGATCAGGGTGAGAGGACCATTGGACGTTGGAAATTTGTGCTTCCTCCGGTGCTTCTCTTTCTCTCTTTCATGATGTTTAGTCGGGTGAAGTACCCCAGTTTTAAAGGACTCAACTGGGGTTCTCAGCGCTCTATTCCCCGCTTCTTAATCATTATCCTCATTCTTATCTTTGCTGCGTTGAACTATGAATGGATGCCTGCAGTTCTCTTCATCGCTTACTTACTCTATGGGTTTATTCGACCATTTTTATCAAAACCGCTACGGGATGAAATTGAGGAAGAAGAAATAGAGGAAAAGAGAGAACAATTCTCAACGAAGCAATAACGTGCCTGGTGGATGGGGAGGGATTCGAACCCTCGGTGCCGATTAAGGCACACACGCTTTCCAAGCGAGCGCATTCGACCACTCTGCCACCCATCCATAAAAAACAAGTGATAACCCCTAAACGGAAGCAAGGCTGAAGGCAAGGATATCATAAAAAATATTTATAAATTAAAGGTTTCAAGTGGCGCGGTATTTTTGTATAGTACTCTACTAAACCTTAACTTCAACGGCTGCATTGTGGCTTTGACTTCACGTATGAGTTCTTCCGCTTCTGAAAATATAATGGTCAATGTTCAAATTGATGGGAACTGGAAACAGTTTCCAAAAGGAACACGCCTCATTGAAGCTTGTATACAATCAGGTCATTATATTCCGCATTACTGTTATCATCCAAAATTAAGTGTTCCTGGTAACTGCCGCATGTGTTTAGTGGAAACGGGATCTCCTAAGATGACCCCAGATCGTAAGCCTGAACTCGGAGAAGATGGATATCCCTTAATCAACTGGAGTCCACGCCCTGCGATTTCGTGTGCTCTTGAAATTTCAGAGGGAATGGCCGTGCGAACCAGTTCTCCGCTTGTAGAGGAATGCCGCAAAGGAGTCATGGAATTTTTGCTGATCAATCATCCGCTCGATTGCACGATTTGTGATAAGGCTGGAGAATGTCGCCTTCAAGAATTTTCGGTGGAATATGGCCAAGCTGACTCTCGTTTCCAAGAAGAGAAGGTTAAAAAGCCTAAACACGTAGATATTGGAAAGCATATCGTGCTTGATGATGAACGATGCATCCTTTGCTCACGCTGTATTCGCTTCATGCAAGAGGTGGCTCATGATGATGTCTTAGGATTTGTGGAACGAGGCAGTCATACGACCTTAACCGTTCATCCTGGAAAGCGCCTCGATAATAACTATTCAATGAACACCGTTGACATCTGTCCGGTAGGAGCTCTCACTTCGAAAGATTTTCGATTCAAAATGCGTGTCTGGTTTTTAAAAGAGACCAAGACGATTGATGTAAGCTGTGGTACAGGATGTAATATCATCATTAGCAGCCGCGAAAATATCATTCATAGGATTACACCACGTCAAAATGAGGCTGTTAATTCCTACTGGATGCCTGACTCACATCGTCTCAATTACACCTACTTGCATCGAGAGGATCGTCTCAAAGAAATAGTGGTGCGTCATGATGAGAGACTCAAGAAAGCCTCTTGGTCAGAAGCATTGAAGGCAATTGCGAAAGCTCTTCAAGAGGAACCAGCAGGATCAATTGCCATGATCGCTTCAGGACGGATGACCAATGAG
>JAIPKF010000095.1 GCA_021733705.1 Chthoniobacterales bacterium | reverse complement strand
GTGATGATTTTTTGTCAGCACTTGCAATACCCTTAGTACGCAAGATAGCCTCTGCTTTTTCAAAATCTCCACTAGCCTCGGTAAGGGCACGCTTACAATCCATCATTCCAGCATTGGTTTTTTCTCGAAGTTTTTTTACTAAGTTAGGGTCAATCATTACGGTTGAAGTTGAAAATAAATAGAGAGAGATTACTCAATACTTCTTCTACGAAGCTTCTGTCACGACAGTCTCTTGCTTAGGAGCAAGGTTTTTTTCGTTAGAAAGTTCAGGAGGAACCGAAGATACTTGTTGTATTCCAGCATCTGCTACAAGAACTGCATCTACGAGTTTCTGAAGAATGATACGAATGGAGCGAATTGCATCATCGTTTCCTGCGATTGGGAAATTGATCACATCTGGATCACTATTGGTATCAGCGATAGCAACAATAGGAATATTCAAACTCCGAGCCTCTGCAACAGCAATGCTTTCTCGAACAGTATCAATGATAACGATAGCATCTGGTAATTTATCCATCTTGATAACACCTTCAAGATTTTTACGAATCTTAAGAGCTTCACGACGAAGTGCACTAGCTTCGGCTTTGTTAATTTTATGAAACCCTGGGCTTTTTTCTAGCGCTTCAAATTCAAGTAATCTATTGACGCTCTTACGAATGGTGACGAGATTAGTCAATGTTCCTCCAAGCCAACGTTGATTTACATAAAATTGCCCAGATGCTTCAGCTGCCTCTTTCACTGCTTCCTGAGCCTGTTTTTTACAGCCAACAAAAAGAATCTTGCCACGCTTCTTAGCTATCTTTCCAAGAAAATTAGTAGCCTCTACGAGTTGATCAACTGTTTTTGAAAGATCAATAATGTAGATGGAGTTTTTTTCCTCGAGGATAAAATCCTTCATTTTAGGATTCCAGCGCTTTGTCTGATGCCCATAGTGGACACCAGCTTCGAGTAGTTCAGTCATGAGTTCAAGAGACATGAGAAAAAATATATTTGAATATGTTGTGTGTTGATTAAATGTCTTCGGTTTCAGATTCCATTACTGGAATATCTTCCTCTATGGCTAGGTCAAACTTTCTGTTCGTTTGAAATCCTGTACCTGCGGGAATGAGATGACCCATAATGACATTTTCTTTGAAGCCACGGAGACGATCGATTTTTCCAAGCGTTGCTGCTTCAGTTAAGACACGCGTTGTATCTTGGAATGAAGCGGCTGAAATAAAACTATCTGTCTCTAGTGAAGCCTTAGTAATGCCTAGAAGAACTGGAGCAGCTTCCGCTGGTTTGCCACCTTTAGCAATAACTTCCGTATTCTCCTTTTCAAATTCCAAGCGATCAATTTGATCTCCCCAGAGTAATGTTGTATCACCGGGATCAGTTACTTTTACCTTCCGCAGCATCTGTCGAATAATAATTTCAATATGTTTGTCATTGATCTCCACGCCTTGCAAGCGGTAAACCTCTTGAACTTCGTTGAGAAGGTGCTCCTGGAGCTCTTGGGGTCCACAAACCTCAAGGATTTCATGCGGAACTACTGGACCATCCGTTAATTGTTGACCCTTTTTAACGAAGTCTCCTTTAAAGGCAATAATATGCTTGGAAAGTGGAATCAGATGTTCCTCTTCAACTCCTGTTTGAGGATCACGGACTAGTAGCTTCCTTTTACCACGGACTGTACCAGCAATGTCAACGATACCATCAATACGAGCAATTTCACAGGCTTCCTTAGGACGACGTGCTTCAAAGAGTTCAGCAACCCTAGGAAGGCCTCCTGTAATATCTTTTGTTTTGGCAATCTTACGTGGAGTTTTAGCAAGACGTTGACCTGCCTGAACAGTTTCTCCTTCCTTGACCTCAAGGTGAGCGCCAGCTGGGATAGAATAGCTAGCAAGTACTTGCTTGCTTGCATTGACGATTGCTAATTGAGGGTGAAGATCTTCTTTGTGCTCAATAACAACGGTCTCCATGATTCCAGTCTCTTCGTCAACTTCTTTTCGGATAGTGACACCTGAAATCATATCACGGAATTCAATCTTACCTGCTTTTTCAGTAATAATGGGTATGTTATATGGATCCCATTGTACGAAGGAGACTCCTTTTTTAATTGAGGATCCATCTGCAACAGAAATGATAGAACCGATTACTACGACATGGTTCTCCAACTCACGTCCATCCTTACCGTAGATACCGATAGTTCCATTTTTACTGAGAACAATAAAAGTTCCATCTAATGCCTGTACGGTTCGTATATCATTGAAACGAATCGTTCCTTCATTTTTGGATTTAATGATGGGCTGTTTGAATGTTTGACTTGCAGTTCCTCCAACGTGGAAGGTACGCATTGTGAGCTGCGTACCTGGCTCTCCGATACTTTGAGCAGCAATGATTCCAACAGCCTCACCATGAAAGATCAATTCTCCTGTAGCTAAATTACTGCCGTAACATTTTGCACATGCACCACGCTTGCTTTCGCAGGTTAGTACAGAACGAATCTTGAGCTGTTCATGTCCAATTCGTGCAAGTGAAAGTGCTATTTCTTCATCAATGAGCTGATTGACTTTAACCACTGCTTTTCCTGTGATAGGATCTTTAACAGTTTCACAGCTTACCCTTCCCATGATACGGGTTGCAAGGCTTACGACCTCTTCGTCTCCCTCGTAGATAGGATGGACAACTATTCCATTTACAGTGCCGCAATCATCTTCAGTGATGATAACATCCTGAGCAGCATCAACAAGTTTGCGTGTAAGGTAACCGGAATCAGCAGTTTTAAGTGCAGTATCTGCAAGACCTTTACGAGCTCCGTGGGTCGAAATGAAGTACTCGAGAACTGAGAGACCTTCGCGGAAGTTAGAAAGAATTGGCTGATCCATAATCTCTCCGTTTGGTTTCGCCATCAAACCACGCATTCCAGCAAGCTGCTTAATTTGAGTACGATTACCTCGGGCACCTGAGTCGACCATCATAAAGAGTGGATTCATTTCCTTACGGCCATCATTATGTTCAATAGTACGGAAGAGCGCATTTGCAATCTCTTCGCCCGTATGTGTCCAGATATCTTGCACTTTGTTCTTTCGTTCACCGTCAGTGATGATACCACGACGATACTGTTTTTGAACTTCGACAATTTGCTTTTCGGCACTTTCAATGAGTGTTGCTTTTTCTTTAGGAATCATCATGTCATTAATTCCAATAGAGGCACCAGCACGAGTGACTTCACGGAAACCAACTTCTTTAAGTCGATCCAATGTTTCAACTGTACGCTGCTGACCAACAGCTTTGTAACAACGCCAAATAATATCTCCAAGCTGTTTCTTTCCAGCTACTTTATTGTAGAAACCGAGTTCATGAGGCCATATTTCATTGAAAACTACACGTCCTGCTGTCGTTTCAATGACTGCCAACTCACTATTTCCATAGACAGTAGGTTTGTGACGATCCGGATTTTGGAGACGAATGCGTGTATGTATTTTGATAGAACCCTCGCTTAATGCCATCTCGACTTGAGCTGCATCTGCAAAGAGTGGAAGACGTACTTCTTTCGCTCCTGGAATAATTCGTGGTGACTGAGTGAGATAATAGCATCCAAGAGGAATATCTTGTGATGGATTTGTGATTGGCTTACCGCTTGAGGGCGAAAAAATATTATTAGGAGCTAGCATTAAGGTACGTGCTTCTAATTGTGCTTCCACGGACAAGGGAACATGTACTGCCATTTGATCACCATCAAAATCGGCATTGTAGGCCGTACAGACAAGTGGATGAATACGAATAGCCTCTCCTTCAATTAAAATTGGTTCAAAAGCTTGAATCGAGAGTCGATGCAATGTTGGAGCACGATTGAGCATGATAGCATGCCCGCGAGTAACCTCGTCTAGGATATCCCAAACTTCAGGAGTCTGACGTTCGATCAGTTTCTTAGCACTACGTACTGTGTGCACATAGCCTAGCTCTTTGAGTCGACGAATAATAAATGGTTCGAAAAGAACAAGGGCCATTTTTTTAGGTAGTCCACATTGATTCAGTTTTAACTCTGGGCCGATTACAATTACAGAACGCCCAGAATAATCGACCCGTTTTCCAAGTAGGTTTTGACGGAATCGGCCTCCTTTTCCTTTGAGCATATCACTCAATGATTTTAGTGGGCGGTTTGCAGCACCGGTCACAGCACGTCCATGACGTCCATTATCAAAGACGGCATCCACTGCTTCTTGAAGCATCCGCTTTTCATTACGAATAATGACTTCTGGTGTTTTAAGCTGCAATAATGTCTTAAGGCGATTATTACGATTAATCACACGTCGGTAGAGATCGTTGAGATCGGAAGTGGCGAATCGTCCTCCTTCTAGTGGTACTAGGGGTCGCAGATCAGGAGGAATTACTGGTAGCACATTGAGAATCATCCATTCCGGACGTGTTTTGGAGCTCAAGAAACCTTGAACAAGCTTCATCCTCTTTGCTAATTTTTTCCGAATTTGTTTGCTCTTAGTTTGAGTCATCTGCTTTTCAATGGCAGATTGCTCTTTTTTAAGATCCATCGATTCTAACAATTTCTGAATAGCTTCTGCTCCCATGCTAAAACTAAAATCCTCTCCATACTGATCCTCAGCTTCATGAAATTCACTCTCTGTAAGAAGCTGTCCTTTTTCTAAAGGAGTTTTACCGGGATCAATAACGACATAATCTTCATAGTATATAATTCGTTCTAACTGACGACCAGTCATATCGAGCATAAGACCAATACGTGATGGCATACACTTATAGAACCAGATATGAGATACAGGAACTGCAAGATCAATATGTCCCATACGTTCACGACGGACGCGACTTAACGTGACTTCTACACCGCAACGGTCACAAACAACATTTTTATGTTTAATACGCTTATATTTTCCACATGAACATTCCCAATCGCGCGTCGGTCCGAAAATCCTCTCACAAAAGAGCCCTCCTTTTTCCGGCTTGAATGTACGATAGTTAATCGTTTCAGGATTTTTCACTTCACCTTTACTCCAAGAACGCATGAGCTCTGGAGAGGCAACAGTTATTTGTACCTGGTCAAAAGAATTATCAGAGGGATGTCCCAGCAAGTCAGTTGTTTCTTGTTCAATCATAGCTAGCTTATAAGTATTTCTATCGTAACAATAGTTTGGAGATTATTCTGTCTATTCTAAAAATGAATAAAATGTGAAATTAAAACAAAAGGTGTTAATCTACCTCAATGATAGGTGTAGTATGATCCTTCTGATCTACAGAGACATTGAGACAGAGACCCTGCATTTCTTTAATCAATACATTAAAGGACTCAGGTATTCCTGCTTCTAAGGAATTATCTCCTTTAACAATACTTTCATAAATACGGGTTCTTCCTTGGACATCATCTGACTTAACGGTAAGCAGCTCTTGCAATGTATAAGCAGCGCCATAAGCTTGCAATGCCCAAACTTCCATTTCACCGAAACGTTGTCCACCATACTGTGCTTTACCACCAAGTGGCTGTTGTGTTACTAATGAGTAAGGGCCAACGGCACGAGCATGGATCTTATCTGCGACAAGGTGACCGAGTTTCATCATGTAGATGATTCCAACAACAACTTGCTGATCAAATGCCTCACCTGTAAGACCGTTATAAAGAGTTGATTTACCATTTTCTTGAATCCACGAGAATCCCTCTTTTTTACCAGCTTCTCTGAGATACTCACGAATACGTTCTTCAGAGATACCATCAAACACGGGAGTGGCTACTTTGAAGCCTAAAGCTTTCGCAGCAATACCAAGGTGAGTTTCCAAAACTTGCCCTACATTCATACGACTAGGAACACCAAGTGGATTCAAGACAATATCTACAGGAGTTCCATCGGCAAGATAAGGCATATCTTCCTCTGGAACAATTTTTGCAACAACACCCTTGTTACCATGCCGCCCTGCCATTTTGTCTCCAACACTCAGTTTACGCTTGCTAGCAACATAAACTTTCACTTGTTTTATTACA
>JAIPKF010000094.1 GCA_021733705.1 Chthoniobacterales bacterium | reverse complement strand
CCCGATGAGCATAACGCTTCTAATCGACTCAAGAGTCCCCCATGCCGATAGCGTGTGGAGGCATTGTGGGTGGCTGTGATAAGGGCTTTACGCTGCCCAATAAGAAGCACCAGTTGACGTCCACGTGTCACTCCGGTGTAGAGAAGGTTACGTTGAAGCAATAGGTATTGTTGCATTGCAAGAGGCATGACGACTACTGGAAATTCAGAGCCTTGGCTTTTGTGAATAGTGATAGCATAAGCAAGGGTCACTTCATCGAGTTCCGAAAAATCATAGTTCAGACGGCGCTCTCCAAAACGGACCGTCATTATTTTTTCCTGAAGATCGATGTTAAGGATACGTCCAATATCACCATTAAAAACCTCCTTTTCATAGTTGTTATTCATCTGGATAATTTTGTCTCCTTCTCGAAAAAGAAGCCCATAAGCCAGATGTTCTCTAAGGTGAGTCTGTTTTGGATTGAGTGCCTCTTGTAATTGAAGGTTCAGTTCCTGAATGCCCAAACTGCCGCGGTGCATGGGGCAAAGAACCTGAACGTCATTGATAGGATCAAGATCATAGCGTTTTGGAATACGTTCTCGAATCATCGTGATCAGAGCTGTGACCGTTTGCTCGGGATCCTCTCGCTCAAGAAAAAAGAAATCGGAATTTTCTTTGGTATTGGTGAGATCAGGTAAAATCCCTTGATTGATGGCATGAGCTGCTTGGATGATTTGACTTCCTTCTGCTTGTCGAAATATCTCTTTTAATGCTACGACCTGAACTAAACCACTACGAATGATGTCAGGAAGGACAAGGCCTGGTCCCACACTTGGTAATTGATCTGCATCTCCAACTAAAATTAAACGTGCATCAGGTGGGTGTGCCAAAAGAAGGCGGCTCATGAGAGGAACATCGACCATGGAAATTTCGTCTACCACGAGTACATCTGCCTCTAGAGGATGATCGATATTGCGCGCAAATGCTCCAGTGGCAGGAATAAATTCAAGAAGTCGATGTAATGTTTTTGCCTCCAGTCCGGTCGACTCAGCAAGACGCTGAGCAGCTCTTCCTGTGGGAGCAGCAAGGAGACAGCGGAGTTTCTTTGCTCTTAAAATAGTCAAGAGTGATTGGACTAATGTCGTTTTTCCAACACCAGGACCACCGGTAATCACAACCACTCGATGCTGTAATGCGGTTGCTAAGGCTTGACGTTGACTTTCAGAGAGTATTCGATTTGTTTTTTCTTCGACCCACGGAATAGCTTTGTTGGGATCGATCAAGGGTGAGGGGGCTTCAGAAGAGGCTCGTAGATGAAGTTGACGTGCAATAATCTCTTCTGCAACACGAAGGTGTGGTAAAAAAATAAGTTCTTTGCCAGAGATTTTTTCTAAGGAGACATGGGCATCATGGAGATGACGTTCCAAAGCCCCAATAACAACTTCCTCATCTACTTTTAAAAGATGGACAGCTCCTTGAATCAGCTCCTCTCGAGGCAATGCACAATGGCCTTCCCCTAAAGCTTCAGTAAGAAGATGATCAATGGCCCCACGTGCCCTTAGAAGGGAGTCTGGCTCAAAACCGAGCTTTGTGGCCACAGCATCAGCAGAATGGAATCCAATTCCATGGATATCTCGAGCGAGGGTATAGGGATTTGCACGGATGGTTTCAACGGCTCCTTCTCCATAGGTTTTATAAATACGAGTAGCGCGATTGGTGCTTAGTCCATGAGCATGCAAAAAGAGCATAATATCCCGCACTACTTTTTGTTCTGCCCATGCCTCTTTGATTCTTTTACGACGCTCTACTCCGATTCCCTCTACTTCTTGGAGACGTTTGGATTGATGTTCAATAATATCAAAGACATCCTCTCCAAATTTTTGAACGAGCTTGGTGGCATAGACTGGACCAATTCCTTTAATAAGACCGCTTCCAAGATATTTTTCAATTCCTTCGAGTGAGGTTGGTGGTTGCGTTTTAAGAGTTCGTGCCTTCATTTGAAGACCATGTTCACGGTCTCGCTCCCATATTCCTTGGGCAGTAATCCATTCTCCTGGAGCCACGGCAGGGAGTGTTCCAAGGACCGCTATAAGATCACGATGATTTTCTACTTTAACTTTTAAAACACAGAATCCATTCTCTGCATTATGGAAAGTAACCCGTTCCACCAGGCCGCTAATAGCATCTTCAGGTCCTCCTGCTGTTTTTTCTTGAATTGTGGAGGAAGTCCTACGTTTTTTCATTCCTAGTGACTATAAATTTACCTATTTTTCTAAGAAAGGACGAAGTATGAAATTGAAGTATTTATTTTGTGTTCTAGCATTTGTAGTGAGTTTGACAAACTCCTCTTCTAGGGAGACTCGAGAAATGGCACCACAAAATGTATTTTTTCTTCAAATAAATGCTTTCGAGTATTCTGATTTTCTTGAGTCTCAGCAGAGCTCACCACTTCATTTGAAAGATGAGATTTCTGCAACAATATATTCTCATGATCACTATGATGAAATGATGGAAAGAGGCTCAAGTATCTTTTCTCTTCAACGTAGTGGTAGTCCTGGAGATTACCATTATGAAGCTCATGATGGTGAGATATCAAAGCATTCACTCTGTTTTCTCAGTTGGAATGATGCTAAGTCGTATTGTGATTGGAAAAATCTCTATTTTTCATCACCCTCTTTTTCTTTAGACCCAGCTTTAGTTGACCCCGATCTCAAATCTAATATCCTGCTCTTCCAGTTAACTTCTTTGAAAATAGTAACGGAAGGATCTAGCTTGCAGGACACTCTATCTAGTTGGGATAGTCTCACCAATTTTGAAAAATGTTCTACTCTTCTTGCTGGAGCACTGATCATAGGGACCCTGATTCATGGGAGTTATAGAGCAATAGATTCATGTTGCTTGCATCCTGATATCGAAGGAGTCCAAGGAGGGAATGTTCCCTCCCAAGAGTTAGCAATAGTGGATCAAAATGCTCAAGAACGAGCAGAGCTTGAAAGGGCAGGCTTTACTGGTGGAAGTTGGATGGTGGATGACATTACGGGGCATGCAACAGCAACAACTCTATTTAAACCAGATCAACGTTCCTGCATGAAGAATTTTGCTGATGCGTTGAGAGGAAGACGCCCTATTTATTCATTTTACGAAGGGGCTGATCAAGTGGAGTTTTTTCCTGATATTGATCCACTACCTCAAAGCCGTACCTTTTTTCAAAAAGTCATCTATGCGCAGACCAAGTCATTCTATCCTTTTCCTAATATAGCAGCCTTCAAAGCAGCAAAGAATATACAAGAGATTGATGTAAAAGATAGTTGGAGGGTCGATGCTCAAGGAAATCTGATAACAAGAGAGAACTATGGTGATGGTCAAAATAGCACTTCTCATACAGAAGTGAAATTTCTCTTTAGAGACCTTGCTTCTTATTTTCCTCTTTCCAGATCGACCTCATCAGAAGTCAAGCCCCATCCTCTCTTTGAAAAAATAATAGCTGCTTTTCATGTTAACTTTACCGCTCGAGAAGGTGCTCACACTCAGGAAATCGAAGAATTAAAAAAAGAAAATCAAAAAATACAAGAACGCTTGCAAGAGATGGTTGACTTACAGAATCAGCAAGAAAGGGATGAGAGGTTATTGCGAGAAAAGCGAATAGCTCTTTATAGCAAGGAGTGTACTAAGCAACACAAGCTAGGTGTTCTCATTTCTCACATCTCTAAGTTAGAAAAGGACTCAACTTTTCATCAAGTTACAGAAGAAATATCCCCTAGTGCAGAGGGATCAAAGCCATTACTCACCTCTTTACAGATGCTTTGTGAAGCAACACGGTATTGCCTTACGATACAATTGCAGTACCTCGATAAAGTAGCTTGCAGGGCTCTTGATGCAGATCAAAAGCAGGGAGTTTATCGTCAGCTCGAGCATCAGTATCATGAAGTGCAACGAGGATGGGATATCTACCATGAGTCAACAAAGAAACTACAAACCAAGAAATCTCTTCTTTGGAAATTGAGAGCTGAAATAAAGGATCCTAATTTAGTTGCCGATGAAATTAATACTAGAGTTGAATCTATAGGCTCTAAACTTGCTGGTATTGAAAATGAGCGATCTAGTGCTGCTAAAATTATCACTACTCATTTTAATGCTGCCCACAGTTTTTTTAAAAATGAGCAAGCACTCAATCAAAATAAATTAAACTCTGCTCGAGACTCTTTAGTAGAGCTGCAGAGCACTCCACCCAAAGAAAAGAAAAAATCAGGAATCTTTTATTCTCCTAGTAAAAATGAAAAAATGTTAGAGGATTCCAAGCATGCCTTACAGGCTGCAACTTCTTCTGATCATATTTCTAAATCGGTTGGTGAGATTTTTTCTTCTTCAATCACTCCGTTCCTGGATCGATTTGAAAAATATTATTTCGACTCCAGCACGTTGTTTGATTTGGCTGAATGGAATACTTTGTGCGGAGATCATCTCATGAGCTTGCTAGAAGCTGATACTGGAAAAATGCTTCGGGAGACTTCATTGCTTCACCCTTATTTGGTAAAGGTCTATCATGCTGCACGTACAAGGCTGGTAACTGCAGCACAGGGCTTAGAGGATATGAGGTCAATCCTGGCCCAGCTTCATGATTGCCATGATGAAAAACAGATTACTCAGGTTGCTGATAACTTAAAAAAACGTACTGATCTTCTTCAGGATAAATCGTTAGAAGAACTAACTCGATGCATTGCTGATGCAAGTGCAATCCATGAAGCGCTCAAGAGTGCACAACAAAAAGCAGAATTGTGGATTCAAAAAAAACTGGCGCTCGATTCAAGTGAGAGAGCCTCCTTTCTGCAAGCAATAAAAGCATTGATAGAGCAATTCGAAGCTAACGCAGCATCCATCTGGCTTCCCGGCCTCCGCAGTAGATTAGTGTGAAATATGCGGGTTAATATCGAAAAGGATCTGGTAGTAAAAAAGCATTCTCAATCCAACGTGCTTGGGGTGGGTGAGTGGCAATCACCTCGATGACATCAAATCGAAAAGGGATATCAGGATTGCCCAGTAAGCGAAGCCACGAGAGTGCACCACGTTTAATTAACATTTGTTTTTTATGATCTACGGCATCTAAAGGACGAAAGTTTTTTTCAACACGCCGTGTTTTGACCTCTACAAAAAGAAGTGTCTCTCTATCTCGACAGACTAAATCGACTTCTCCTCCCTGCGGAGCTCGATAATTACGATAAAGAATCTTAACTCCGTGACGGCGTAAGGTCCTTGCCGCATAACGCTCTCCCCATGAACCGAGCGCAATAGGTCCTTTAGAAATTGAAGGAGGCTTGATCCACTGGTTTAAAACCGCGTCGATGGTGCTGGCAAGGTCCATATTGATTGAGTTTTTTTAAATGCTCCGAAGTTCCATAACCTCGATGACGTCCAAATCCATACTGAGGAAAAGCATGATCTAGTTCATCCATGATGCGATCTCGGGTGACCTTAGCAATCACACTTGCTGCAGCAATGCTAAGGGAGATTCCGTCACCTCCAACTAGAGCTGTCTGAGGTACAGGAAGATCACGCACGGGTAATCCATCGACTAAGGCATGAGCTGGTGTTCTTGTTAATGCAAGTAGGGCACGTCTCATGGCAAGCGCTGTTGCACGCAGAATATTGAGGTCTCCAATCTCCTCTACATTGGACTCTCCCACAGCCCAACAAATATGAGGATCTGTTGTTAGGATTATAAAAAGTTCTTCTCGAATTTTAGGCCGCAATTTTTTCGAATCATCCAAACGTGACAAGGCTTTTTTTAAGGGAGCATCAAGAGCTTCAGGAAAAATAACGGCTGCAGCAAGCACAGGTCCCGCTAAGGGGCCACGACCCGCTTCATCTACTCCAGCTACAGGCCGTATTCCTCGTGATAATAAAAGGGCTTCAGGCTCTAAAGTCGGAAAGTTTTTGGAAGATGGTAAGGTGAGTTGCATCTTTACTGACTATAAAGAGCAATGAGTGCTGTAGCACAACTCAGTCGATCACTCATGATTGAGAAAACGTGTCCAAAATTACCATAGCGCCATA